>CAZBZX010000211.1:0-7610 GCA_964496465.1 uncultured Bacteroidales bacterium | reverse complement strand
ACCCCCAACCTTCTGGTCCGTAGCCAGATGCTCTATCCATTAAGCTACAGGTCCGAAATTTTGTGATTGCAAAAATAGTTAAAAATTATTTCAAAGAAAAACACTATTATTATTCGTTTTGAATAAATTAGTTAACTTACAAATTGTTTATTTCAGAGAAATTAATAATTTGCAAAAAAAAAGAACAGCCATGGAATACATTTGGTTTATAATAATTGTGCTTTATTTAGTTTTAGCGCACTTGGTGGCAAAATATATTGGAGAAAAACGAAAAATCGGTTACGGTAAAACTGTATTTTGGTCACTTTTATTTAGTCCTTTATTAATTGCCTTGATTATTATAAAATTTAGCCCTGTAAAAGAATAATAATTACAAAATATTGAATGATATGTTGGTTTGTCTGAAATTAAATTGCAAGATAAAAATGAGTTTTGCTGTACATATTTTTGTATAAACTATTACTTAATGAATATAAATTTTATTTTTTAATCTCTTTGTAATCAGGAATATTCATTTTGTAATAATAATTTCTGAAATTTACTGCATAATCAAATATGGCTATTTGTTTAATTATGAAATAATATTTTTTAAATTTATACTAACAAAACCTTAAAAATATATGCTATGAAAAAAGTCCTAAAAAAAGTATTTAAAATTTTACTCATTATTATTCTGGTTATACTAATAGTTTTAATTAGTACCCCAATAATATTTAAAAAGAAAATAGAGGAAACTGTCAAAACAGAGATCAACAAAGCTGTAAAGGCAAAAGTTGATTTTGAAAGTTTCGGCTTGAATTTAATTACTGGCTTTCCAAATTTAACGATTTCACTTCGAGGTTTATCTGTTGTTGGAGTTGATGAATTTGAAGGGGATACACTTGTCAGTTTTAAAGCATTTAAAGTAAAAGCAAATCCGATTGCCTATTTACAGGATGGAGGAATTGACGTGAAAGCGATTATTTTAGATCGTCCTTTGCTTAATGGAATTATCCTTGAGGATGGAACAGCAAACTGGGATATTGCCATTGATACTTCAACAGTAGAGGAAGTGGAAGAAATTGATACAACAACTACCGAGTCTGGCGAAATTAAAGTAAAACTTAAAACTTTTGAAATCAGAAATGCTAATATTGTTTACGATGATCGTGCATCGAATATGTATGCTGCAATAAATGATTTGAATTTTAAACTATCTGGCGACTTATCTACTAAATTTTCTTCACTTGATATTTTGCTTACAATGAAAGCCATAAATTTTAAAATGGATGGAATTCCATACGCTAAAAACATGTCGTTTAGTTTTTATGCTGATGTAGATGCTGATCTTGAAAATTCAATTTATACTTTAAAGGAAAATGAGATTAAATTGAATGATTTAACTTTAGGTTTAAAAGGTTTAGTTGAGATGCCAACTGAAGATATTAACATGGATATTCAGTTTGAGACCAAAAAAACCGAATTTAAATCTTTGCTGTCCATGGTTCCTTCAATTTATATGAGCGATTTTTCTGATCTTAAAACATCCGGAAAACTTGCCTTAAGTGGGTATGCTAAAGGAGCATTAACGGAAGAAACTTTACCAAATGTTGGAATAAAATTATTAGTTGAAGATGCCATGTTTAGCTATCCTGACTTACCTAAATCAGTTACTAATATAAATATTGACCTTGAAGTGTTTAATGATGGAGTAGATGATAATAATTCAGCGGTTGATTTAAATAAATTTCATTTGGAAATTGCAGAAAATCCTATCGACTTTGTATTTCATGTGAAAGCATATGCCGTTGACCCAATGATTTTTGGAAATATTAAGATGAATTTCAACCTGGGTTCACTTGCTGATGCAATTCCTATGGAGAATATGGAGCTTTCCGGTATTATTACTTCAGATGTTAATATAAGCGGTGTATTATCAACCATTGAACAAGAAAAATATGAGGATTTTGATGCTACTGGAAATATTACTATTAAAGATTTAAAGTATAATTCTCCTGATTTACCAGCTGCTTTAAATATTGTAAAGACCGACTTTAATTTTTCACCCAGGTATTTAGATTTATCAACCCTAGATATAAAAATTGGTAAAAGCGATGTACATCTCGATGGAAAAATTGAAAATTACTTAGCTTATGTTTTCAAAGATGAAGTTATTAAAGGAAAATTTAATTTTTCATCAAACTTGTTAGATGCTAATGAATTTATGACTGAAAGTGAAGAAGAAGCAGTTGTTGAAGAAGAACCTATAGATAGTTCAGAAATGGAAGTTGTTGAGGTTCCTAAAAATATTGATTTTCAACTTGTCTCCATGTTAAAATTAATCAAGTACGATAATATGGAAATAACCAATATTGATGGATTAATAATTGTAAAAGATGGGATAGTATCGATGGATAAACTTGGAATGAACTTATTAGAGGGTTCTATGGTTGTAACTGGAAAATATGATGCCTCCGATATAGAAAATCCTTTTGTCGATTTTGGATTGGATATTAAAAATTTCGACATTCCTTCTACTTATAACACCTTTAATACAGTTCAGAAATTAGCACCAATTGGAAAGAATTGCGAGGGAAATGTTTCCATTATGATGACCTTTAATAGTAAATTACAACAAAATATGGAGCCAGATATGAACTCTATTAAAGGAGCTGGTAGACTTCAATCTAAAACTATTGGAATTAAAAATTCAAATATGTTCAATAAAATTGCTGATGCCCTTAAAAATGACAAGTATCGTGAAGTGACTATGAAGGATGTTGATATGCAATTTACAATTGATAGTGGAAGAATTTTTATTGAACCTTTCGAGACTAATATTGCAGGTAAGAAAGCTACTATATCTGGTGATCAGGGATTGGATCAAACCATGAATTATTTAATAAATGTTGACATTCCTAAGTCTGAGTTAGGCGGTGCTGGAGCACTGCTGGATAATTTAACTGGCTCAAGCTTAGCAAAGGGACTTAATGTTGGACAAAGTGATAATGTTAATGTTAATTTAGATGTAACAGGTACTTGCAGCGATCCTAAGGTTGGTGTTAGACTTGGAAGTAATAAAGAAGCTCCTCAGCAACAAGTTAAGGAACAAGTGAAACAAAAGATAACCCAGGAAGTAAAACAGAAAACTGAAGCTGCCAAACAAACGGTTAAAAAGAATACAAAAGCACAAGCGGATAAAATTATTGCTGATGCTGAAAAGAAAGCTGCACAAATTCGTAAAGAAGGTAAATCTGCAGCTGACAAAGTCCGACAAGAAGGCGATGTTGAAGCAAAGAAAATTACTGATGGGGCAAAAGGTAAGAATCCAGTTGCTGTAAAAGCAGCTGAAAAATCTGCACAAGTTACCAGAAATCAGGCAAATCAAAAAGCCGATAAAATTGAAAGTGAGTCGGATGCTAAAGCTCAAAAGGTTATTGATGATGCTAAAGCCCAGGCCGCTAAACTTGAATAATTTAAATAATGTATCTAAAAACCGGTAATATTTTATTACCGGTTTTTTTTGTTATTTTTATTTAATAAAAAAAATGTTTAAATTATCCTATTAAAAGTAAGAATAATGCAACTTAAAAAGTTACCAGCTATTTTGATTGCTGCTTTTATTGCCATTAATTGTTTTTGTGCTAAAAAGATTACCCTTGAAGACATTTACCTTAATGGCGCATTTCAGCCAGAACATGTATTAAATGATTTTCGCTCATTTAATGATGGGAAAAGCTATAGTAAGTTAGATGATTATTCAAAAATTTATAAGGTTGATTTTAAAACGGGCAAAAATGAAGAATTACTTTTTAATATTCAGGATTATGAGGAATATGCAGATAAATATATATTAAGTTACTCATTTAGTGATGATAACTCAAAAATTTTGATCCTTACAGATATTACATTTATTTACCGGCATTCATATACAGCAAACTATTTAATTTTTGATTTAAATAAAAAAGAATTATATCCACTCTCGGATAATGGGAAACAACAAATTGCGTCATTTTCTCCAGATAGTAAAAAAATAGGCTTTGTTCGGGAAAATAATATTTTTTTTAGAGTGCTTGATACAAAGGTAGAGAAGCAAATCACTTTCGATGGAGAAACAAATAATATAATTAATGGTAAACCTGATTGGGTATATGAAGAGGAATTTAGTTTTTCCCAGGGATTTTTTTGGTCACCAAACAGTGATAAGATTGCCTATTATAAATTTGATGAAAGCCGTGTTAAAATGTTTAATATGACTTTGTATGAAGATATTTATCCTACATGGTACCAGTATAAATACCCAAAAGCAGGTGAGGAGAATTCCATTGTTTCCATTCATATTTATAATCTTAATTCAGGAGATACCAGATTAGTTGACATTGGAAAGGAAACAAATCAATATATTCCTAGAATTGAATGGACAATGAATAATGATTTATTATGCATTACTCGTTTAAACAGGTTACAAAATAAATTTGATATATTAATAGCTGATGCTAATAGTGGGGATTCAAAGAATATATATACAGAGGAAAGCGATTATTATATTTCGGAAATAAATGATGAACAAATTACTTTTATAAAGGAAGATGAATTTGTTCTTTGGAGTGAAAAGAGTGGTTATAGTCATTTATATTTATATTCAATTGATGGAACTGAGAAAAATCAAATAACAAATGGTGAGTGGGATGTAAGATCTATGTCAGATTATGATCCTGAAAACCAAATGATTTATTATGAATCTTATGAGGATGGCCCGCTTTCTCTTTATGTATATTCAATTTCTAAAAATGGGGAGAATAAAACGAAAATTACACGGGAAGAGGGACAAAATGTAATATATTTTAATAATTCATTTGATTATTATTTTTGGTCACATTCAAGTACAGAATCCCCAGGTTTTGTTGGTGTTTATGATAAAAATGGAAAATTGCTCAGGATTATTGAAGACAATAGTGAGTTAATGGAAAAAGTAGAGGAATATGGATTTACTAAAAAAGAATTTATAAAGGTGCCAACTGATGGTGGAATTGAACTTAATGGATATATTATAAAACCTCAGGATTTTGACCCTTCGAAAAAGTACCCATTATTTATGTTTACGTATGGAGGGCCTAATTCACAACAAGTTTTAAATGCCTGGGATGGAAGACTTGCCTGGTTTCAATATTTAGCTCAACAAGGTTATATTGTTGCATGCATCGATAATCGAGGAACTGGTGCAAGGGGAGAATATTTTAAAAAATGTATTTATAAACAATTAGGAAAGTTGGAAACTATGGATCAAATAAATGCTGCTAAATATTTTGGTTCTCTTCCCTATATTGATGAAACTAGAATTGGAATTTTCGGTTGGAGTTATGGTGGGTATTTAACAGCTTTATGTTTAACAAAGGGAGCAGATGTATTTAAAATGGGTGTTGCTGTCGCTCTAGTTGCAAACTGGCGTTTTTATGATTCTATTTATACGGAAAGATATTTAGGCTTACCTAAAGATAATGCCGAAGGTTATGATGAAAATTCTCCTATTTTTTTCGTTGATAGTTTAAAAGGAAAGCTTTTGATAATGCATGGACTGGCTGATGATAATGTTCATGTTCAAAATGCATTTGAATTTTCTAAAGCCCTGATTGATGCAAACAAACAATTTGACATGCAAATTTATCCAAATAAAAATCATAATATATCCGGTGTAAAAACTCAATATCATTTGTATAAAAAGATGACAGATTTTATTTTGGAGAATTTATAATCCCATTTTTTTCGAAACTTTTTATCTTTTCCATAATCCTCGAAGCTTCATCATATTCTTTTAAATTATAATATGTTAGGTATAAGTTTTTATATGTTTCTATATCTCTTGGATTGATTTTTATAGCTTGTAGAAAATAATACTTTGATCTTTCAAAATTACCAGATATCCCGTAAGCAACACCTAAATCTTTGTTACTTACAAAATCATCAGGTTTAAAATAAATAGCTCTTTCTAAATATTTTATCGATTCAGGCAAATTATTTTTATATCTTCCATATATATATCCCAATTTATAACAAATATCATAACGATTTGGATTAATCCTGTATATTTCCTGGTATTGCTGTAATTTGTAATCAATATCAGATATTCTGTCTAAAACAATATTAATGTTACTAAATATCAAATCCTTCTTAGGTGCTTGCTTTAGCGCTTTTTTGTAATAAAATAATGCACTATCATTCATTTGATTATAGTTACCATAGGCATTTCCTAATAATATTAATGCATCAACATATGTAGGATGAATTGAGATTGCTTTTTGCAGATGGTAAATGGCTTCTTTATGCATTTCAATTTTTTTTATACTGTCCGATACTTCTTCAGCTTTTTCTAATAAATTTCCTCCATACGATGTATTGCTTTTGGCACTGTTATGAGAAACTTCTACATCAGTTGAAAATAAAGTAAAATCGTTTTTCCATGCTTTATTTCTTGAATATGTTTTAATCCATGAAAAGAAAAAAACAATAAATAATATAATTGTTAATGTGTACTTTATATTCTTAACCGAAAAATATGTTTGGTATAAATAGGATATTAAATAACCGATTGAAATACAAAAACCGAGTGAGGGAATAAAAAGAAATCGTTCATTCATAAAAGTACCAACCGGAAATAAAATATTTGAAACTAATGAAAGTGTTATAAGATAAAAAAGAATGGAATAGGAGAGGACCGATTTTTTCTTTAATCCTGATAATGCAAAAACAAGAATGAATATATAAGAAAAAAACGAAATAATAACCCAAAAATTACTCCAGTTAACCAGCTGAATATGATATGGATAATAGTCGAAAGTTAAGGGGTGAGGAAAAAATAAAAGCTTAATATAAATTCCAAGTGTATATAAAATAGTCGCATATTTTTGGCTTAAGTTACCATCAATAAAAGGATTATTCATTAATTCATTTACTACAACAGATGTATTACCTAGTACATTCTTTCTGATAATTAAAAATAGTACAGCGCCAATGAGTAAAGGTGATAAAGAAATTAAAGTTTTTTTTAATTCTGTATTCTTAAAGAAATAGATACTTAAAGGTATTATAGCTAAAAATGTAATAGCATTTTCTTTAGATAGTAATCCGATAAAAAACCAAAGAAATGCATATAGAAGGTGTTTAATATGATTTGTTTGTAGATATTTAAAAACATGAATAGTAGCTGCAATTGAACCTATCAATGTTAAAAGTTCATCCCTACCTTTAATATTGGTAACTACTTCGGTATGTACCGGATGAATTAAAAAAAGTAAAGCCGAAATAAAAGGAATACCTAAGTACCATTTTTTATCATCAGAATCCTTAAAAAAAAATGATAAAAGGTTAAAAAGTAGAATACAAAGAATTCCATAAAGTAGCACATTAATAAAATGACTAATATGAGGATTTAGTCCAAATAATTCATATTCAATAGCAAATGTTACAAGAGATAACGGTCTGTATCTCCCTCCGGCAACAAGCTTTTTATCTTTACCAAAAAAACCAGTAAAAGTATCATGTGTTAAAATATCCTTAATTCCACTTATACCTGATTTAGTGAATTCGTTTTTTGTAATAACAATGGCATCGTCAAGTGCATATTCATTTAAAAT
>CAZBZX010000210.1:0-7632 GCA_964496465.1 uncultured Bacteroidales bacterium | reverse complement strand
TTGATGGGTTTAAAAAACAACAATTTAATGATAATGAAGCATTAATAGAGTTAAATGATCTTTTAGTTCAAGCTGACCTTGTAAAATTTGCAAAAGCTAGTCCATTACCTGACGAAAATGAAAGAAATTTTCAACGTGCATATAATTTTGTTCGAAGAACTAAACTAATTGTTCAGATTGAAAATGAGATTCCTAATAATGAAGAGAACAATATTGAAGTATCAGGTAAAACAGATGATATAGAAATAAAAGTATAGATAAAAAAATGAGTGGTATTGAATTTGGAAATCCGGGGTATTTATATTTACTATTTTTAGTAATTCCAATTATTACATGGTATGTACTAAAACAGAAGAACTTTTCTGCTTCATTACAATTATCAACTTTAAAAGGATTTAGTAAAGCTCCAACAACTTATAAATTTTATCTTAATCATATACTTTTTGGATTTAGGGTTATTATTATTATTCTTTTAATTCTCATATTAGCAAGGCCACAATCAACTGAAAGCTGGGAAAATAAAACGACCAAAGGAATTGATATAGTTTTAACAATGGATATTTCAGGTAGTATGTTAGCACAAGATTTTAATCCCGACCGGCTTGAAGCTGCGAAAGATGTTGGCATCGATTTTATTTCAGGTCGGCCTGATGACAGAGTTGGATTAGTAGTATTCAGTGGAGAAAGTTTTACCCAATGTCCATTAACAACCGATCATTCTGTTGTTATTAATTTATTAAAAGATTTAAAAAGCGGAATGATTGAAGACGGAACAGCTATTGGTCTTGGCTTGGCAAATGCTGTGAACAGGTTAAAAGACAGCAAAGCAATTAGTAAAGTGGTTATTCTATTAACTGATGGAGTAAATAACCAGGGTTCTATTGCACCAATTACCGCAGCAGAATTGGCTAAAACTTTTAATATCAGAGTTTATACTGTTGGCGTTGGTACTATAGGTAATGCTCCTTATCCTGTAAAAACACCTTATGGCATACGACATCAGAATATGCCAGTTAAAATTGATGAGGATGTATTGCGTGAAATTGCCCAATTAACTGATGGTAAATATTTCAGGGCAACCAATAACCAAAAATTAAGAGAAATTTACAATGAAATTGATAAGTTAGAAAAATCAAAAATAGAAGTAAAAGAATTTAGTAAAAAACAGGAAGAATATTTACCATTGGCTATAGGAGCAACAATTCTTTTTATATTAGAATTACTTTTAAGAATTATAATACTTAGAAAAATACCTTAAAAAATATAAAATATGTTTTTCAGGTTTGAAAATATTAACGCCTTATATTTATTACTGTTAATCCCAGTATTAATTGTTATATTCATTATAATTCAACTGGTCAGGAAAAGATCAATAAAACAATTTGGGCATATTGAAGTGTTAAAGGAATTAATGCCAGACGCATCAGGCTCGAGGCCAATTATCAAATTTATACTTTTAATCTTTGCTTTTGTAGCTTTAATTTTTACAATAGCCCGGCCGCAATTTGGGTCTAAATTGAAGGAAGTAAAACGCAAAGGAGTTGAAATAATGATAGCACTGGATGTTTCAAATAGTATGCTCGCTGAAGACATCAAACCAAACCGGTTGGAAAGAGCTAAAAGAGCTATTGCCAATATGGTAAACAAACTGGATGATGATAAAATAGGATTAATAGTGTTTGCTGGAGATGCTTATGTACAGGTTCCTATTACTACAGATTATATCTCAACTAAAATGTTTTTAAACTCAATTAATCCTTCCATTGTTCCTAAACAGGGAACAGCCATTGGAGAAGCAATTAACCTGGCAGTAAGATCATTTTCAACAGAAAGTGAATTAAGTAAAGCTATTATTATAATTACAGATGGTGAAAATCATGAAAGTGATGCAGTTGAAGCTGCAAAAATAGCAAATGAAAAAGGAATAATAATACATACCCTAGGAATGGGACTTCCACAAGGAGCTCCAGTTCCAATTAAAGGTTATAATAATTATTTAAAAGACAGGCAAGGCGCAACAGTAATTAGTAAATTAAACGAACAGATGCTTCAACAAATAGCTGCTGCTGGAAATGGCGCATATATTCGTGCAAATAATAGTGAAACAGGATTAAATACCCTTTTTAAAGAAATCAATAAACTGGAGGAAAAAGAGATTGAAACTAAAGTATATTCCGACTATGAAGATCATTTTCAATTAATTGCCGGTTTAGCTTTATTTTTTATTATTCTAGAAATATTAATACTGGAAAGAAAAAATAAATTATTAAAGAATATTAAATTGTTTAAAATATAATGATTGAAAAATGAGAATACTGTTCATTTCAATATTATTAATTAGCTCATCTGTTTTATTCAGCCAGCAGGAAAGAAAAGAAATAAGGCAGGGGAATAAAGCATATGATAATGAAAAATATGAAGATGCTGAAGTAAAATATCGCAAAGCACTGGAGGATAAACCT
This sequence comes from uncultured Bacteroidales bacterium, assembly GCA_964496465.1. GTDB lineage: Bacteria > Bacteroidota > Bacteroidia > Bacteroidales > CAYFUP01 > CAZBZX01. The sequence goes on along the minus strand of CAZBZX010000210.1, from coordinate 5,170 downwards.
GCTTCTTATGAAGCATCATTTAACCTTGGTAATTCATTATTTAAGCAGCAAAAACTGGAAGAGGCAGAAAGCCAGTTTCGTGCTTTACCAAATGAAAAAATAAGCAAAGAAGATATGGGTAAAATATTTCATAATTTAGGCAATACTTATTTAAGTGAAGGAAAACTTCAGGAAAGTATAGAAGCTTATAAAAATGCGTTACGAAGCAATCCCTCCGATCTTGAAACAAAATATAATTTATCGTATGCAATGAACATGTTAAAACAGCAACAGCAGCAGCAGCAACAAAATAAAAATCAGGATAATAAGGACCAGCAAAATCAAGAAAAACAAGATCAACAACAAAAACAGGAACAGGAACAACAACAGCAACAGCAACAACAGCAACAAAAAGAAGATCAAAAAAAGGAAGAACAGCAGCAACAGGATATGAGCAAAATATCTAAAGAAGATGCTGAACGAATTCTTCAGGCGCTTGAAAATGAAGAAAATGAAGTAAGGGAAAAAGTAGAAAAAGAAAAGGCAAAAAGTCAACAAGTGAGGGTATTAAAAAACTGGTAAAAATTTTAATATATTTATCGAATATTTTTTGATGAAGAAATTATTGTTCATATTATTCATTCTCCCAATTTTAAATTGTTTTGCAGCTAATGATGTAGTTTTCAAAGCTTCTGCTCCAAAAACGGTTAAAGTTGGACAGCAATTCCAATTAGTATTTTCATTAAATGCGAAACCTAAAAATTTGTATCCGCCGGATTTATCAAATTTTAATGTTTTAGCGGGTCCAAGTCAATCAAGTTCAAGTAGTGTAAGTATTGTGAATGGGCAAATGAGCCAGACTTTTTCTTATACTTATACGTATGTTTTGCAATCTTCAACTGAGGGTACTTTTACAATACCACCTGCTAAAGTAACAATTGGCAGAGAAACATATCAATCAAACGAATTATCAATTGAAGTTATAAAAGAAGCTTCACAACCTCAAACAAGTCAGTCTAACAAAAATCAAAGTTCAGCCACAAATGTTGCCAGTAATGATGAAATTTATGCTGTTGTTTCTGTAAATAAAAGTAACGTATATCAAGGCGAAGCTATTATTGCGTCTGTTAAGTTCTATTCAAAGTATGATATTTCTGATTATTCTGAACCTAAAATGCCAAAATTTGAAGGTTTTATTGCTGAAGATATTAATATTGGAAATCCTACATTTAAGCAGGAAGTTATTAATGGCCAACCATATAAAACTGTTTTATTTAAGAGAACAGTTTTATTACCCCAGGTAACTGGGGAAATAACCATTGATCCTTTTGAATGGGAAATTGTATATAACGTTAGAGTAAAAAGGAAATCTTACAGCATATTCGATGACTTTTTTGGTTCATATCAATCCGTAAAAAAAGTAGTACGCAGTACTCCAATTAAAATTAATGTAAAACCACTCCCAACAGGGAAACCAGCAAATTATTCAGGGGCTGTTGGAAAATTTAGTTTTAATACTTCAATTAACAATAATCATATAAAAGAAAATGATGCCATTACGTTAAAAGTTACAATAACTGGCAACGGAAATTTAAAATTTATAAATCCACCTAAAATAAATCTTCCGCGAGATTTTGAAATTTATGACCCTAAAGTTTCAATCGATACCAAACCTTCAACAAATGGGATAACCGGAACAAAAACATTTGAATATTTAATGATACCAAGACATGCCGGCGAATATAATATTCCACAATTTACTTTCACTTACTTTGATGTTAGTTCAAAACAATATAAAATTTTATCTTCCAATGAGTATAAAATTATTGTTGATAAAGGTGATGAACAACAGGATGCAGTTATAGTATCAGGTTTATCAAAAGAAGATGTTAAATTTTTTGGTAAAGACATACGATATATAAAAACGGATAATATTAAACTCAATCCAATAGGAATGTTCATTTTTGGAACAACTAATTTTTATTTATTTTATATAATCGGATTCTTATTATTTATAGCTGTAGTAATAATTTGGAAAAATAAAATAAAACAAAATGCAAATTTACAGCGTGTTAAAAACAAGAGAGCAAACAAATTAGCAAAAAAGAGATTAAAAACCGCTCAGCAAAATCTGAAGAGTAACAATAAAGATGAATTTTATGAAGAAATAGTAAAAGCTATTTGGGGTTATTTAAGTGATAAACTTTCTATTCCATTATCCCGATTATCGAAAGATTCTGCACTTGAGGCATTAGGTAAACAAAATCTAGATGAAGAAATATTAAAGAATTTGACTGACTTGATCGACAATTGTGAGTTTGCCCGTTTTGCTCCTCCTGTTGAAGGTTATCAAATGGAAGAGTCATATAAAAAAGCCATGATAATTATAAGTAAACTTGAAAATAACCTAAATTAAAAATTAAATAATGAAGGTTTCCAATTATATATTATCTATTATTTTGTTCTTTATTTTAAGTATTACAAATTTATTTTCAAATCAATATGCAAAAATAGATAGTGCAAATCAATATTATGCTGAAAGTAAGTTTGAAGATGCCATTATAAGCTATGAATCTATTATTGAATCAGGATTTGAAGCTCCTCAGATATATTTTAATTTAGGTAATGCCTATTTCAAAAAAAATCAGATTGCGAAAGCCATATTAAACTATGAAAGGGCACTTATATTAAACCCAAAAGATGAAGATATAAAATATAACCTTGAACTTGCAAACACCTATATAGTAGATAAATTAGATGCAATTCCTCCATTCTTTTTGAAAATATGGGTAAATAATTTTTCAACATTAATACATTCAAATATTTGGGCGACTATAAGTATAATATGCTTTTTATTATTTTTAGGTCTATTCCTTATTTATTTGTTCACAAATAAAGTTTTAGTAAAAAAAACAACCTTCTGGTTTGGAATAATATTTTTAATTATATCGATTTCGAGTTATGGGTTATCTAGCAGAAATAAAAATTTACTTACTAAAAATAATACGGCAATAATAATGGCACCTTCTGTTACAGCTAAAAGCACACCTGATATTAGTGGAACAGATCTTTTCGTAGTGCATGAAGGCACAAAGGTTGAAATAATTGATCAGTTAGGAACCTGGGCTGAGATAAAACTTAGTGATGGTAATAAAGGATGGATACATTTTAACCAGGCAGAAAAAGTTTCACTACATTAAAATTTTATCTGAATTTTATTCAAAATTGCCCTGCTTATTATATAACAATAGAACTACAAATCTAGTCTCCTAGCCTGTTTATAACCAATTAAAATACAATAAGGTTGAAATAGAAAACTTTATCAAATGAAATTCCGAAATTTTATTATTTTGACTATTGGATTATTTTAGTATTGAGTTTGTTAAATTTTTTAGTATAGACTTTTCCTAAATACTCAATTTTTAATATATAGCTACCTTCTTCAAGATGATTTGTTTTTAGGCTATAAGATTGTTGTTCTATATTATTAAAATTTAAAATCTCATTATAATGGATTGCTCCCTTTATATCATATATTTGAATAGAATATGCACCAGCCGGGTTATTTATCTGAAAATTTAATGTTTCATTACATGGATTAGGAAAAACTTTCAAATCATTTAACAGAACATTTTCATCAATATTATCTGTACCAGGTTTAGCAACAATTGTAGCTATAATAGAAACATCACCATATGTAACCTCTATTTCTGAAGTATCAATACTCTCAACAACAAAATATGCAGATGTTTCAGTTTCATCGTATATTAAACCTTCGCCTCTAATAATACTCCATTGAACATCAAATGTTTGATCTGTTATTATTTTATTTACCTGATCGTAATAAGTAAGTTCGAAATATACTGTATCTCCAACGGTCTTGGTAGTTTTAGGTGGAGAAATCTTTAAACGGGATAGATCAGGAACATATACGATTTGTTTTAGATAAACTGTATCACTCCCTTTCTGCCCTTTTGCAATTATCGTGTAAATAGTTGTATCCGAAGGTGAAACACTTTTGCTCCCATTCATTTCAACATATTCACCATCTATAAAAACCGAGTCAGCATTTATGGTAGACCAGGTTAAATTTGTACTTTCATTTTTAACAAGATAAGTTTTTTCTGAAGTAAAACCTGTAACAATAGTTAATCCTGTATCTGCTTCATGTATAATATCAGTCTCAATGATTGTTTCAAGCAATATTTTTGCCATTACTGTATTTCCTTCAACATTTGGATGAATATCATCGGGAAATAAATGTGCACTATCAAGAAAAGGATGATAAAAATCAACGATATCTGCATCGATAAGTTTAACAATTGAATCAATAGCAGGAATAACTCCGTTTATAATAACTGAATCGCGAATTCCCCATTGTACGGCAAAAGCAGGAGGAGGATAACCTAATATAAATTTAGTTGAAGGATTCCGCTGTTTTATGGTGTCAATCATAGCCAGGTAATCACCGATGAATTCATCTCCAAATACATCCCAGTTTTGAGGTTTAGTATCATTGGTACCAAGCAGTATCAAACATATCTCAGGTGCATATGCAAGATAATTTTTCAAATGTTCAGTTTCCCAATAAGGTATGTCACCATTTTTTAGCAAAGTAGTAGAAGTAAGGCCAAAATTCTTAACGATACATGTGTCACCATATATTTCTTCGAGCATAATCCCTAATTGAATTGGATATGCATCTCGCGCTGGATTTGATAACATCACACCATGTGTTATGCTATTACCAATTGTACCTATACGTACATGATAATCCTGTGCACCTAATTTTGAAGAAATGATTACAAATGCAAGGATAAAACGAAGGGTTTGAAATATTTTCATTGTGTATTAATAGATTAAGTGAATGATTTTTCGTATTTATATCATTTAAAATATTGTGTAAATACATTAAATTTTATCGTTTATTGTTGATAATATCATCCATATTATCAATTAAATTTAAAGTATACTATCTAGATAAATCAAAAATATATAATTATATATGGTATACAAAGTAATTAAAAGTGAATTTTCATATTTAATTCATAAAAAATCATGATTATGTTCAAACATAAGTTAGAGTGAATTTAAAAAATTATTTTCTGCCAACTAAAACTCTAATATTTAATGTCAAAGAATTTATAATTTTTTATATCGCCCTCCTTAACTTCAATCTCAGAAACCCGTG
>CAZBZX010000209.1:0-7672 GCA_964496465.1 uncultured Bacteroidales bacterium | reverse complement strand
AGGCAGGCGTTTCGAGAGAGATTTAGGGAGTTGAATTACATGTACGCGTTATAACTATGCACCGGCTAGTGGGTTTTATTTTACCATATAGTAATAACTACCTGAAAACTTTGATTTAAAAAAACACTTTCATAATTTAGCTTTTGCTTACAAATAAGGGGGAACAAAACAAGTTAGGGGTAAGCAGCATAACAAGAAGTATATAATGAGTGAAAAATTTTATAAGATGCTTTTAAATCCTGTATTTAGGAGACAATCATTATTAAAATTACTTGTACACAATAGTTGTGAGTTATGTTTTTTGACTAACGATAAATTGATAGAATTATGAAAATATTAAACAAGCTAAATAGGACACTAATATTGATGATATTTTTTTTTATACCATTGATTTCAAAGGCTCAAAAATCAATAAATACAAGAGATCTTTGGATTGAATATTTAGATAAACTTGCTCGCCCCATATTATCAAATCTTGCTGAAGATAAGTTAAAAGAAAATATGCCTGTTGCATTATCTCCTGGCATAGATAATCCTGAGACTCGAAAAAGTTATGCTTATCTTGAGGCATTTGGCCGTACATTATGTGGTATATCTCCATGGCTAAATACCGAAGGAGGTTCTGAATATGAAAAAGAGTTACGAAATCAATACCGTGAATGGGCTATAAAAAGTATTTCCAATGCTGTTGATACGTTAAAAAATGATTATTTGCAATGGAATGGTTACCAGCCTCTTGTTGATGCTTCCTTTTTCGCTCTTGCCCTTATTCGTTGTCCGTGGTTATTGGACAATCTTGAAGAAAATGTACAATTGAATGTAATCAATGCATTAGAACAAACAAGATCAATTGTCCCCGTTTATACAAATTGGATACTTTTTACCGGTATGATTGAGGCTTTTTTTTGTAAATATGGTTATGATTATGATCGTGTTAGAATAGAATATGGTATTAGAGAGTTTTCTCAACACTGGTACACTGGTGATGGTTTATTTTCTGATGGTATGCATTTTGCCCTTGATTATTATAACAGTTATGTTATTCAACCATACTTAATAGATATTCTTGATGCAGTAGAGGAAAACGACAAATCCTTCACCTGGTTTGCGACAGACATGAATAAAATTGCTGCCAGGTATTCAGAAATTCAAGAACGATCGATAAATAATGATGGTACTTTTCCTGTTTATGGTAGGTCTATTGTTTATCGGGGAGGTGCCTTTCATCACTTGGCCAATATGGCCTTAAGAAAGGAATTACCTTCCAGCTTATCTCCAGAACAAGTACGATGCGCACTTACAGCTGTATTAAAGAAAACATTAGACGCGCCAGGTACTTTTACAGAAGATGATTGGTTAAATATAGGACTTTATGGACATCAACCTAATCTTGCAGATTTTTATATTAATACAGGTAGTCTTTATTTATGCTCAGTAATATTTTTACCACTTGGTCTGCCCACTGATGATCCATTTTGGACACAACCTGATGCTCCATGGACTGCAAAGAAAGTATGGAATGGCATTGATATTCCAGCAGATCATAGTTTTAATAAATAGATTGAATGAACTTAGTTATATAAGAATAATTGTTTAAAAACAAAAACACAAACGCACAACACCGAGTAAAAACAGGGCGGGGTGTAGTTAAAGTATGACACGTAAAAAAATATATAAACAAACTAGCGATGGACAAGCAATTGGAATTAACACCCGCTCAACTAAGCAATGCCAAAGGCAGGCTAGCTCAGCCAAGCCTGCACGTCTGGCAGAATAGTTAAATTTTACATGAGGACTGTTGGGCAGCACTCTGATTAGACCGGTTGCTAAATAATTATAAATTTATAAAGTTATGGTAGTAAAAAAAGAACAAGCTAAGAAAATTGATTTTGATGGTTTAAATATACTTGATTATACATCAGAATGTAATGAATCATCGTCTTTTGCCACAATAAAGGTTCTCCCGAATGTGAGACATAAATTATCATGGTCAAAAAGATCGGATAAGTATTACTATATTATTGAAGGTAAAATACAATTCACAATTGATAATGAATCAATTGTTCTTAAACAAGGTGATTTCTGTATTATTAAAAAAGGTTCTAAATTCAGTTACCATAATGATTCAAATAGCGTTGTTATGCTTATGCTGGTTCATACTCCGTGTTTTGATTTAAATGAGGAAGTATTTGAATAAATGATTAATTACTATGAATTAGGTGATAAGCCATATCAGAATAAATACGATTGAAATTTATTAATAAAATAATTATGAAATATTTTGTATCACTTAAATCAAAAGATGTCCTTTCAATCATCGGACTAGTTATTATTGGTTTTACTTGGATAATGATAGACCAATTATTTATTAAGCAATCCAGTCAAAGATTTTATGCTTTTGTCATTCTTTTAGTTTTCTTATTTTATATACAATTTTGGATAAATAAACCACAAAATATTTGGTATTATGCAAATACTCTTGCCATAATTTTAGTAATATTTGTGATTTTGTCTAGTGTTGTAATGCATGTTATTATTTATCACGATTTTTCAGATAAGATAAAACATTCAATATTGATTTGGTTGATAACTGGATTTATGCCATACATTGTTGGATTAATATACTATGTAATTAAGAATAAATAGCACTACCGCCCAACACTCCATAAAACCAAGGCTGTGTGCAATTGCAGTATGACAAATAATAAAAAAAATATAAACCAACTACGGTCTGACAAGTTTGTCGGGTTCACACCCGCCCAATTTTTACACGAGGACCGTTAGTGCAAGGCAAAAGTTTGTCTTGTCCTGAAATAAGCAGCATAAAAAAATAATTTTCGTCTTTATTAAAAAGCTAAAAACAAGGAAAATGAAAAAGCTACTATTGGAAAGAAAATGATACAGATCTATTGAATAAAATGCAAAATGAATATCAACCTATTCCTGAATTTAAATCAAATTAATTCTGCGAATCATAAGTATATTAAGATCCTAATATGAAACAGTACAGGGTATAGAGTATATTTTAATTCTTTTAGCTATTATTTTTAGGTTTTTACTTCAAATTTATTCAGACCAGAACTGGGGTTTTGATGGAGATGAAGTTTATCATATTGAAACAGGAAAACACCTTGCGTGGGGTTATATGGAATTTCCACCTGCAATTGGTTTTTTTTCCTGGTTGCAAAATCTATTTAATTCAGATTCTGTATATATTCATCATTTATCTGTATATATTGCTTCAGCATTCATTTATATTTTTTGCGGACTGATTACAATTAAACTGGGAGGGTCGTGGAGAGCAGTTTTGCTTGTGATGTCATGCATCCTGATTTCACCCAATTTACTATTTTCACAACAAATATTTCAACCTGTGATTTTTAATCAGCTATTTTGGGTAGTTTCTTATTATATGTTGGTTTGTTATTTTAAAACATCTAACAATAAATATTTACTTCTGTTGGGTATCATGCTTGCCTTAGGATTTCTTACCAAATATAGCATTGTATTTTTAATTAGCGGATTGTTTTTATCGGTTTTGATATTTGAAAGAAAGCTTTTTAAAAATTGGTATACTTGGGCAGCTGTTTTAATATTCCTTATAATGATTTCGCCAAATATATTTTGGCAGATATCAAATGATTTTCCTGTCTTTCTCCATTTCTCACGATTATACGAAGTGCAGTTAAATCATATGAATCATACAAGAGATTTTTGGTATTTTATAAAGTCATTAAATCTATTTACTTTTTTTGTATGGTTTCCTGGAATATTTGTCTTACCCTTTTTGAAACGATTTAAAGAATACAAACTGCTTTTATTTACAATTCTATTCTCATTTATTATACTATTGGTTGCAAAAGGGAAATCTTATTATTTTTTACCAATGATTTTAATGGGTTTATGTTGGGGAGCTATTTATATTGAATCTTTACTTTTAAATAAAAAAATAATATTAGAAATTTATATTTTAATTCTCCTTCTTACTGGAATATTTATATACCCAAGGAGCCTTCCACTAATGTCAATGAAAAAATATATTTCTAAATATCAATTGAAACCAAATGATACCGGAGTAACACCACTATGAATAAAAAGTTACTATCATGATGAAATGTGGGAAAGTCTTATGTTGACTTTGCAAAAAACTTACAATAATCTTTCTCATGAGGAAAAAGAAAATTGTTGGATTTGGGGAGATACTTATTCTTGGGCAAGCGGAGTTAATTTATATGCGGATAATTATGATCTTCCCCAAGCATTTTCTTTTCATGGATCACATTATTTGTGGCTGCCAGACTTAACAATAAACTCTACGGCAATAGCAATATTCAATACAAAAGATACAGTTTCTTATAAAGAAAGAATTTGGAGTTATGGCAGGTTTTATGAAAGCGTAGAATTGGTTGAGCAAATATTTAATCCATATGCAAATGATGAATCCAAAATCTATTTCAATATATACATTTGTAGAGGATTAAAGTATAATAGAGAAACTTTCCTAGAAAAAATGGAATATCGTATCTTCGAATAAATCAAGATTATATTACACAGAAAAAACAAGCTTTTACATCTACAAGTATTTTAAATTATCAATCGGAGTTAACAAATTTCCTTTTATGCAAGCACATCCAAGTCGCTTTATGCTGGGAAGTGCTTACATTGTTGCCCTTCGGGAAATTATTATTCCCTCCCTAAAAAACTAAATTAATTGCTCACTTAATCAATGTAAGTATTCAACAGACACATTTTAAAATACGCCCAGCACATAACATGGTATATAGTTAATTGGCGGGATAGTGGTTTGCGAAAGTTATGTACTTTTATTCAACATAACTTGTAACTTGATAAGAAAAAGCTTTGAAATCGCCAACTAACCATATACAAGTACCGTTAGTGCCAATGCTTTTAATGCGTTCACAAAGAATAATCAGTAGTGAATTTTTTATAGACTAATAAATTATATACATTGCGTTTGTATTGAAATATTAATTAAACTTATAAATGAGAAAAATACTGCTAATTCTATTAGTTCCATTATTTTTATTATCATGTAAAAAAAATAATTTAGCTTCGAAATTTAAGCTTACTAATAGTGAATCATACTATCCTAAAAATGAATGGATAAATGAATTGAATTATGAGGATACAAATCTGTTCAATACTACGATTCGGACAGGATTTGATGAACCTCAGCTTGAAGTTGAATTTAATGACAAATCATTTCCATTAACCTTTGATTTTGGAAACAGTAAACGTATAATGATTTCAACAATGCTTGAAAATGAAATTGATTATACCATAGTTGGGGAAGGAGAATCTTTGTGGCCTGATGGAAGTTTTCGGGGTAATATTTATTTTATTGAAATTCCTGAAATGAAGTTACTTAATAAACAATATTACAATGTAATTGCTACTCTGGAAGATTGGGAAATATATTCAAGTGAACCGTTTAATGGTTGTGTCAGTATGGATTATTTTAAGGATTTACGCTTTACTTTGGATTACAAACAAAAATTATTTGCTTGTATTTGCCAACCTTTTCCATATAATACTTCGACTAATAATTATTTAAAAATTGATTTGATTCAATTTGATTATCATCCATATGGGGTTCATTTTATGGGAGAAGTAAACAATGTAAAATCAATAATATATTTTGATACAGGTAGAAGTAAAACCATGATTGATAGAAATCTTGTTGAATCTAATAAAATTATATCCGACAAAAGCGGTACTTATTATGAAGGAAACATTCTTATAAAATTTGATGAACTTGAATTTGAACTTCAATTTCCTAGAGTTGATGATTTAGGAGGTGCTATTGATTACGACTATCCTGTTGGTGTTGCTGTAGGATCAGACGTATTAAAGTATTTTGTATTAACTATAGACAGAACCAATAATAGTGATGTACTGATCATTCATAGATAAAAGCACTGGTACTAACAGCGCATCATAGCTCATTGCCGTTGCAGTGGTAACTTGATAAGTAAAAAAATATTCGTAAATTGTACGTAATGACAAGTAAAGTAAAAATAAATCGGCAACAAGCTATATGCGCAAACCGTTGGGCGTCATGCTTAAACAACCAATAATTTATAACAATCAATCATGAGAAATTCAAACGAAATAAAACTTGGGAGTGTACAAGAAACATTGTTGCTTCCATTATGGGGAAGAGCAATTGAATCACAAAAAAGAAAACCTCTCTTGATGGATGCTAAAGCTGTTTCTATAATAAATAGTATTTCTTACGATTTTACCACAATTTCAAAAAATATTAATAATTTATCCCGGCTTTCCTGGATTGCGCGAAGTATATACTTTGATAAAAGAATAAAAGCATTTATAAATATTTTTCCGAGAGCTACAATTATAAATATTGGTTGTGGACTTGACACAACATTTGACCGGGTTGATAATGGAACAATTCAATGGATTGATTTAGATTTACCGGATACTATTGAATTAAGAAGAAAGTTTATATCAGAAACAGACAGAAGAAAATTCATTTCTAAATCAGTATTTGATACAAATTGGTATGATAAAATAGAAAAGAAAAATAATGTTATGCTTCTGATTGCTGGAGTACTTTACTACTTTGATGAATCTGAAATAAAAAGATTATTTAATGATTTCCATGTTTTTCTTCCAGGAGTTGAGATTATTTTTGATTATGCTTCCAAATTAGGAATAAAAGTTTCAAATAAAAAGGTTCTTGAAAAAGGGGGAATGGATAAATCTGCTTATTTAAAATGGGGTGTTGATAATATTCTGGAAATAGAAAAATGGGGCAGCAATATAAAAGTAATTGACAATATACTAATGTATAAGGAGCATAAAAAAAATTATTCTATATTAATGAGAATGGGCATGACTATGGCCGACATATTAAAAATAATGTCATTAGCTCATATCAGAATAAATTGATGAAATTATATAAGCACGAACGCCCAACACGGCATAAAACCAAGGCGGGGTGTAGTAGCAGTATGACAAGAAAGATTAAAAATATTAACAAGCTAGCGGTGGACAGGTTGTCCGGGTTAACACCCGCCCAACCGATCCGCCAGCTGGCGGAGAGCTCACCCCAGCCTGCCGTCTGGCAGGGAAGGTAATTTTTACCCGAGGACCTTTGGGCGTCATGTTTGACGACATTGAAGATTTTGAAAAAAATAGAAATATGATACAGATTTTGAGAACATTATTTACTAATTGGCTTTTACTGGTTCCTGTTTTGATTAATTGTCCAAATTTGTTATTTGCTCAAAGTGCAATGATAAATGTTGATGCACGAAATACCACAAGCCTGAATGGTGCATGGCCGGTTATCGTTGACCCGATAGGTATTGGCAATTGGCGGCAAGTGTGGTTGGAAAAGAAACCGGTTAACAAGACAGATTTTTTTGAGTATTCATTTGAAGGAGGCCCTTCATTGAAAGTTCCCGGAGACTTTAATACCCAGATGCCTGAACTAACTTATATCGAAGGAACTGTATGGTACAAAAAAGTAATAAACTGTACCATTAAACCCGGAAAAAGGGTTTTTATATATTTTGGCGCAGTAAACTACTTTACCGACATTTATTTCAACGGAAATCATCTTGGAAGTCACGAAGGTGGTTTTACTCCATTCCAATTCGAGATAACTGATAATATTCATGAGGGT
>CAZBZX010000208.1:0-7677 GCA_964496465.1 uncultured Bacteroidales bacterium | reverse complement strand
ACATAATTACGATTATAAAAATTATGCACTTACATTTTTTAAACATCGACTTGAAAAAATTATTTATGAGAATAATTTGCGGGATGCTGATCATTTAATAGATAAATTAACGAATGATCATAGCTTCTTTGAGACTTTTGTGCAAGGAATAACTGTTGAAACCACTGAACTTTATAGAGATCCTTCACTTTGGCGAGTTATTCGAGATGAATTTTTTCCAGAAAATATTAAAAATGAGAAATATAAAATATGGATAGCAGGGGTTCAATCAGGCGAAGAATTATATTCTATGGCAATCTTATTAGAAGAATCAAAACTTTGGGATAAAGTTGAATTAACTGCTACTTATGATAGCGATAAAAATTATGAACTTATTAAAAAGGGCATTTTTAATGTTAAAAAAATTGAATTAAATGATGCTAACTATAAAAGATTTAACTGTTTTAGCGATTTAGATAAATATTATACTATTCAAAATAAAATTGGATACTGGAATACATCTCTAATTAGAAATATAAAATTCTTAAAGCAAAATGTAACATTTGATAATTCACCAAAAAACTTTAATTTAGTATGGTTTAGAAATCAAATGATATATTATAATCAAATTTTACAAGATAAAATATTAGAAATATTATATGATGGATTAAATACAGGTGGTCATCTTGTGATTGGAGATAAAGAAACTATAGAGCATTCAACATATAATAAAAAATATAAATTAATTAACGAAACTGAAAAAATTTATAAGAAACTGTAATTTATGTATAAAGCTTTGATTATTGGTGGTTCGGCAGGAAGTTTTCAGGTTGTGACAAAAATCTTAAATTCATTACCTGCAAACTTTAGTTTGCCTGTGTTATTAAGCTTACATAGGCTTAAACATGTTCGATCAGGCTTTGTTGAAGCTCTATCGATAAAATCTGCCATTCAAATTATTGAGCCCAATGATAAAGATCCCATAAAACCAGGAAAAGCCTATTTAGCCCCAGCTAATTATCATATGTATGTTGAACTGGGTAATAGAATAGCACTTTCGACAGAAGAACCTGTGAACCATTCCCGTCCTTCAATAGATCTATCATTTATAACTGCTGCTGAAGCATATCGCGATAAATTAATTGCTATTATTTTATCTGGAGCAAACAAAGATGGGGCATATGGTATTAAAAAGGTAAATGATTATGGAGGATTAACAATTGTTCAAGACCCAAATGAGTGCCAGGTTAAAACTATGACCGAGGCATCAATTAAAATGACAAAAATTGATCATATATATTCAACGAACGAAATTATTCGATTTTTAAATAAACTTTAATATCTTAATAGAATATTTACATAATCGGTATGAAAATTTCTAATATACAAAAAATAGCGACCCAAATTTTACTAATAATATTTGTCTTATTCGTGTTTCTGCTTTTTGTTCGAAATAGAAATGTATCGTTATTATTTCATGAAAATATTGCAAGTTTTAATAGACATTATTTATATACTTCATTAATTCTGCTTACTGGCATATCTTTTTATATAATTATTGTAAATCTGTCCAAAAATTTAAGATTATATCAAAAAGAAAAAGAAATGTTACTTAAAGAAATTGCAGAGATTAGTAAAGAAGAAAATTTAGAAGAGCTGAATGAAAAAGAAGATAATTTAAAAGAAATTATTAATTCTATAATTCCAAAAGAAAAAAGTGCTGATTCTTCAAATAAATTTGCAGAAGAGCTCTTAATCAATGTTTCAAAAAATGTTGAAATTGTTATTGGAATTGCATACTTAAAAAATAAAAAAGAAAACACTTTTTCATCAATTGGGACCTATGCTTATTATTCAGATGAACCGCCAAAAGATATTGAGTTTGGTATTTCCTTAGCTGGTCAGGCAGCAAAAGATCAGCGAATTCTTAATTTGTCGGAACTACCTGATAATTATATTACGGTAATTTCAGGGCTTGGAAAAAGTACCCCAAATAGTTTATTAATTGTACCAATTTTACACAATAATGAATGTATTGGGATTATTGAAATTGCATCATTTAAATCGTTTGATAAGAACCACGAAAAGTTATTTTTAGAAATATCTAAAAAAATTAGTGAAATTTTCAATAAATTTATCAAATAGGATAAATTAAATGGTAAATAAACAAGAAAAAATAAATATTATTCAAATATTATTAGGAGTGATAATATTACTCTTAATACCTGTTGTTTCATGGATAATTGAATTCTTTTTCCGTGATTTAACTATTTCTTTTGCATCCATTTCAATAATTCACAAAACAAATAAAATATTTTGGGTTATCGATTTTATTCCAGTACTCCTTGGATCAATTTCATTATACCTAGTTTATAAATTCAGGGCAAAAGTAATTACCTACAAAAAGAACATTGAAAGCAGGGATGAAAACATTAATAAAATAGCTTCATTTGCAAAAAAAAATTGGAGAAGGTGATTATAATGTTTCCATAAATTCTGACCATACAGGTGATATCCTTTCAGATTCTTTACATTTGATGAGGGACAACCTAAAAAAAAATAAAAACAGGGAAATAGAACAAAATTGGATTGCTGAAGGAAAAGATGTTATTCAGAATATATTACGAATTCAAAATAATATTGATACCCTAATTTATGAAGTAATTGTTGCATTAATAAAATATATAAATGTAGTTCAGGGTATTGTTTATTTATATGATGATGAATCAAAACTTTTAATAAATAAGGCAACCTATGCTTACAATCGTAAAAAATTTATTAATCAAGAATTTAAGGTAGGTTATGGTTTAGTGGGTCAATGCGCTTTTGAAATGGATATAATTTATCGGACTGAAATTCCTGATGATTATACTACTATTTCAAGTGGTATATTGGGTGATAAAAAACCAAAAAGCCTAATATTGGTTCCCTTAATTACTGATGAAAAATTACAGGGCGTTATGGAATTCGCATCTGTAAAAAATGAAATCCCGAAAACGACCATTGAATTTTTAAATGAATTAGGTGAAATTATTGCAAGAACAATTTACAATTTAAAAGTTTCGCAAAGGACTGAGAAATTGTTAAAAGAGTCTCAGAATATGACAGAAGAACTTCGTGAAAATGAAGAAGAACTTCGTCAGAATGCTGAAGAAATGAGGGCTACTCATGAAGAGCTAGAAAAGTCAAATGAAAAACTTGAAGCACAAATTTTAGAAGTTGAAAAAGCTCAAAAAAGACAATATTCATTGCTTGAAAATGCTTCGGAAGTAATTTCAATTTATGATAAAGAATTAAATCTATCCTATATTAGTCCATCAGTTACAAAAATATATGGCTACACACCAGATGAGATGATTAAAGGTAAAGATATGGACAGGCTAACACGTAAAGGCGAAGCAGAATTGAGAGAACTTTATAAAAATTTATTAGAAAATCCGAAGCAACCTCAAAGTCTTCAGTATACCTATATGAGGAAAGATGGGAAAAAAATATTTATTGAAACAATAGGGAAAAATCTACTTGATGATTCTGCCATACATGGTATTATTCTCAATTCTCAAGACATTACAGCACGTAAAAAAGCTGAAAAGGAAGAAAGGATGAGGAGCAAAATGCAATCACTTTCTGAGAATAGTACAGATATGATTATCAGATTAAATCCTGCAGGTCAGTTTTTTTACTTAAATCCTGTTATTGAAGAATATATTGGTTATACTCCAAAAGATCTATTAAATAAAACTATTAATCAAATTGAACTTTTCGAAGATTTAGTAAATTATTTTAATGAAACGATTAACGAAATAAAATATACATTAAATAAATCAACAAAAGAAATCGTTATTGAAAGCAAAGCGCTGGGCGAAAGAATATTAAGTATTGATGCCATACCCGAATTTAACGAAAATGAACTGGAAACTATACTTTTTGTAAGTCACGATATTACAGAAGCAAAAAGAATAGAAATGGAAATTCAGGATAAAAACCGAAAAATTACAGAAAGTATAAATTATGCTCAAAGAATTCAATCATCAATTCTTCCTACAACCAAACTAATGCAGGAATATTTGCCAAAATCATTTATTTATTATAAACCAAGGGATGTTGTAAGTGGAGATTTTCCATGGTTATTCAAAAAGAATGACAATATTTATATTGCAGCAGTTGATTGCACTGGTCATGGTGTTCCAGGTGCATTATTATCGTTTATCGGATATTTTTTGCTAAATAATATAGTAGATCACGATGAAGATATGACAGCTGGACAGATTTGCGATAAATTACATCATGGAGTACGGACAACGCTTCGACAAGACAGAGTTGATGCTGATGCAAGGGATGGAATGGATATAGCTTTTTGTAAAATAAATTTGAAAAAACTTGAATTACAATATGCTGGTGCACATCGACCACTTTTTCATTTAAAGGGAAAAGAGATCATTGAATATAAGGGTGATAGGAAAGCAATAGGAGGAATTCCTCATAGAAAAAAAGTAGAACAAGATTTTACAAATTATAAAATTAATATAACTAAAGGAGATAAAATATTTTTCTTTTCAGATGGTATGACTGATCAGGTAGGTGGTCCGGACAAAAAAAAGTATTCTCCTGGAAGAGTAAAAGAAACAATTATTGAATATAATAATTATTCCATGCCAAAGTATGCAAATCATTTTGCAAAAGACTTTACAGAATGGAAAAAAGACTATAAACAAATAGATGATGTTCTTTTAATTGGAATTGAATTTTAATATTTAAAACTTTTTAATTAATATTACTAGCCTTATGGAAGACAACAAAAGAGGTAAAAAAAATGTAAAAGGCTTTCTTGAATTTGTTTACGACTTTTACAAATCAATGAAAGCCCATGAAATAACCTTGGTTTATGAAGGTGAAATAACCCATCAAATTACCAAGGCCTTCACTTCATTAACTGAATCGAATATGGCCAAAGAGTCAGAATCGAACACAGTTCAGAAGAAAGTATTTCATGTAATGGTAGAATGTTTACAAAATATTAGTAAACATGCAGAAAATTTTGGTCCAGACGAATATCTTTTTGCTGGAAGAGGAATATTTATGGTAAGTAAGGGTCTTGATGAATATAATGTTACCACTGGTAATGTTGTTGATAATAGTAAAATAGAGGAACTTACTGAGATGCTGAATAATATTAACAATCTCGACCGAGATGGATTAAAAGAGCTGTATAAAAACCAGATGAAAGAAGGACGACTTTCAGAAAAAGGTGGTGCCGGACTAGGATTCATTGATATTGCTAGAAAAACAGGAAAAAAACTTGATTTTCATTTTCTACCTGTTGATAGTGATACATCATTCTTCTTATTAACGTCAACAATAATTAGAACAATTTAAAAAATAATATATTATGGAAGTAATAAAAATAATGGGTACTGATGACACACCAAATATCATTTTTGATGCGGATAACGATATGTTTGAAATTTCAGGCCGTTCTCTTCCTGAGGATGTTTCTGCATTCTATGAACCAGTGCTAACCTGGCTTGAAGAATATGCTGCAAATGCAAATGAGAAATCAGTTTTCAATTTTAAGTTAGTATATTTCAATACAGCTTCTTCTAAAATGATCCTGGACGTATTAATGAAATTAGAAGAAATTTATGAAAGTGGGAAAGAAATATTGATAAAATGGTATTATCCTGAAGATGATGAGGATATGCAGGAAGCTGGTGAAGAATATGCTGATATAGTTGATATCCCATTTGAACAAGTGAGCTATCCATTAAGCTAAAGCTAATCAAATCTTCAAATTCAATTGTTAAAAAATGAGTGAAGAGATTTTACGCGCATTAATGCAGCTTTTTGCTATAATCGCCAAACAAGATGGAGGTGTAGAGCAAAATGAAATAGAATTCGTGAAAAACTTCTTAACTCAACAAATTAATGATGAAGCAGTAAAAGAATACTATGCTTTATTTGAAGAACATGCTGATTTAAATAATCAAGATGAACAATCTGATGAAAAAAAGTTAACTTCTGTTAAAGATTCAGTAAGAATATTAGGTATATGCAAAAAAATTAATAAAACGTTAACCCAAAAACAAAAGGTTGTTGTTTTAGTTAGGTTATTTGAACTTGTTAATGCAGACCGTAAATTCTCCGATCAACGTATGGCAATTATTAACACCGTTGCCGATGTATTTAAATTAACAAAAGAAGAATTTACAACTGTTGAAGATTTTGTTGTAAAAGATTCGGTCATTGATCTTGATAGTCCCAGTATTTTAGCTATAGGAGAAGAAATTACAATAAATGAATGTACTATTTGTAAAAAAATTAAAAGTTCAAGCCTCGATGGTAACTTATTTATCCTGCAAATAAAAAGTGTTGACCTCTACTTTTTAAGATATACTGGTAATGAAGACATTTTCTTAAATGGATTACCAATAACAAATAAGCGAATATATCTATTTGCTAATGGAAGCTCTGTCAAACTTCCAAAAGATAAACCTATTTACTATAGTGATGTTGTCGCCCATTATTTGGCAGATGAGACTAGTTCAAGAATATCATTTGAAGCAAAAAATTTAAGCTTTACCTTTCCAACTGGTGGTGTTGGTTTAAGGAATATTAATTTATCAGAAGGACATGGGAAACTAGTTGGTATAATGGGAGCCAGTGGCGCTGGCAAAACTACTCTCCTAAATGTACTTTGCGGTATCGATTCACCAACTACCGGAGAAGTTTTAATAAATGGTATAGATCTTCATAAAGAAAGAAACAAACTTGAAGGTGTTATTGGCTATATTCCTCAAGATGACTTATTAATTGAAGAGTTGACCGTTTTCCAGAATATATATTATAATGCAAAATTATGTTTTAAAGATAAATCAGAGGAAGAAATAACTGAATTAGTTGATAAAACTTTAGCTAGTCTTGATTTATATGAAAGAAAAAGCCTTAAAGTTGGTTCTCCAATGAAGAAGATGATTAGTGGCGGTCAAAGAAAAAGATTAAATATTGCCTTAGAACTTATTCGTGAGCCCTCAATATTATTTGTTGATGAACCTACATCAGGATTATCTTCACGCGACTCCGAAAATGTGATGGATTTATTACGAGAATTAACCTTAAAAGGAAAATTAATTTTTGTTGTAATACACCAGCCTTCCTCCGACATATTTAAAATGTTTGATAATGTTGCAATTCTTGATACAGGCGGATATATGGTTTATTATGGCAATCCGGTTGAATCAGTAATGTATTTTAAAAAATTAGATCAACAAATAAATAGTGATGTTGGTGAATGTCCTACTTGTGGTAATGTAAATCCTGAACTGATTTTCAATATAATTGATGTTAAAGTAGTAGATGAATTTGGAAAATATACTAATCAAAGAAAAATTTCACCACAAAAATGGGAAGGCCATTTTAAAGATAATATCCAAATTCCGAAAGCTGAAAATTATAATGATGAGCCTCCAAAAACGTTAAGTATTCCGAGTTGGCTGAGTCAATTTAAAATATTTACTGTTCGTGATTTTTTGTCAAAAGCGAGCAACAGGCAATATGTATCGTTAAATTTGTTAGAAGCTCCCATGCTAGGTTTAATTCTTTCCTATATTATTAGGTATATTGCTGATCCTACTTCAAGAATATATATTTTTAGAGAAAATGAAAATATTCCGATATATATATTTATGAGTATTGTAGTTG
>CAZBZX010000207.1:0-7692 GCA_964496465.1 uncultured Bacteroidales bacterium | reverse complement strand
AATTGCTTCACAGTGGTCCTGAACATGGATCCAATCTCTTATATTATCTCCTTTACCGTATATAGGAATAGGCTTATTATGTTTTATATTATGAATTGATAGTGGAATTAATTTTTCAGGAAATTGATTCGGTCCATAATTATTTGAACAATTCGAAATAATAACAGGTAATTTATATGTGTTATAATACGACCTGACTAAATGGTCTGAACTGGCCTTAGATGCAGAATATGGACTTTTTGGATCATATGCTGTTTCCTCAGTAAAAAAACCAACCTTTCCAAGTGAACCAAACACTTCATCAGTAGAAATATGATAAAATAATTTATTAGAAAAGTTATTTTTCCAAAATTCCTTTGCTGCGTTTAACAATACCATTGTTCCAATAATATTAGTATTTACAAATGCATATGGATCAGTAATAGAACGATCAACATGAGATTCAGCTGCTAAATGAATTACTCCTTCAAATTTATACTTATAAAAAAGAGAATTCACAAATTCTTCATCACATATATCACCTTTTTCAAAAATATAATTAGGTTTATGTTCAATATCCCGTAAATTTTCAAGATTACCTGCATAGGTTAACTTATCCAAATTTATGATTGTATAATCAGAATATTTTTCTACAAATAGTCTAACTACATGAGATCCAATAAAACCAGCTCCCCCGGTTATTAAAATTATTTTATTTTTCATTCTTTCTATTTCTTAAATATTTTTCCCATTTCCAGGCAGAAAGCACAGTATCATCAAGAGACGTATCGGCTTTCCAACCTAATTCATTATTAGCATACTTAGTATCTGCATATACCTTTTCTATATCGCCAGTTCTTCTTCCAACAATTTGATAATTTAGGTTTGTTCCAGATACTTTCTCAAAAGTATTTACCATTTCTAATACTGAAACACCTTCCCCTGTTCCAAGATTAAAAACTTCAAAGTTACTCTTATTATTATTATTAATTAATCTTTTTATAGCTATAATATGCGCTTTGGCTAAATCAACAACATAAATATAATCTCTAATGCAGGTACCATCAGGAGTGTTATAATCTTTTCCGAAAATTTTTAATTGATCTCTTATTCCAATAGCTGTTTGAGTAATAAAAGGTAATAGATTATCAGGAACTCCCGCAGGCAATTCACCAATTAAGGCCGAAGGATGCGCACCTATTGGATTAAAATAACGTAATGATATTGTTTTTAATTTTGAATTTGCTTTTATTGTATCTTCAATTATTTCTTCACTAATTTGTTTTGTATTTCCATAAGGAGAATTTGCTTTTCTTATTGGTGCATGTTCATCAACAGGTAATTTATCTGGCTCCCCATATACTGTACAAGAAGAAGAAAACACTAAGTTAGGAATATTAAATTCTAGCATTCCTTTCAATATATTTATTAATGACAAAATGTTATTCTCATAATATAATAAAGGTTTTTCAACGGATTCTCCAACAGCTTTAGAGGCAGCAAAATGAATTATTGAATTTATTTTTGGATATTTATTAAATAATTGCTGTAGTTTCTCATAATTAACTAAGTTAAATTTTTCAAAATATGGCCTGACTCCTGTAATTTTCTCAATTCCATCTAAGACTTCAACTTGAGAATTTGATAAATCGTCAACTATGACAACCTCAAATCCTTGTTCTATCAACTCAACAACAGTGTGAGATCCAATATATCCAGTTCCGCCAGTTACTAATATCATCTTATTATATAATTTTAATATTTCTTTGTAAAAGTATAAATATTCGTTAAATGATTAGCTTATAAACAAAAAAAGCCTCTATAATAATAAAGGCTTTTATAATTATTTAACATTCAATTTTTAATACGACAAGTAATCGTCACGAAGATCTCCTACAGTATTTTTCAATACTTCTTTTAATTGATTTAACTCGTCAATTTCATCTTTTGAGAGCCCTTCATATTCTTGTTTATTTTTTAAAATGCGAATCCTATCCATTGCTTCGCTAGGGCTTAATTCATATAATTCATCGAAATCCATAGCTTAAGGCTTTAATATTTTCATGAGTAATATATGAAAATAAATCCAATATACAATGAAACAATTTTCAACAATTTGTTAATAACTAGCGGTTTAATTTAAAAAGTGACAAAATCAAAAAAACTGGATTATTTGATAAATCAAGGATTTCACTATAATATAAATACTCTTTCATATCAATAATAATTTTATTTTTTCATAAGTAGTAAGTGAAACTTTAATAGTTCTATCTTAAATATCACTTCCACTGAAGTAAAAATGTCCTTCATTTGATATATATAGTATTGATCAGTTAGTATTCTTATTGGGACTATTTTTATCACTTATTGAGTTGATTTTTAACCCTAAATCTAAAGGTTTAGTTTAACCGTTTTGTGTAATTTTAGTAATATGAATATCAGCTTCTCCTTTACCTTAATCTCAGTTATTTAAAAAACATAGTTTTATCGTTAGAAGTCAAACAAGTTTGGATCTCCATTTTACTTGGATTAATTGTTCCACCTAAAATGAAAAGTATTTTCCATCCATATTTTGTTTTTTTCAATAAAAAAGTCTCCATTTCTAAAATAAAAGGAGACTTCACAGTTTGCAAAACTAAAATATAAAAGGGCTCAATTTATAAATTGAGCCCTTTTAATATCTGTATGGAAATATTTACATATTTTTAATTCTTTCCATTGCTTCTATCACATTTTCTTTTGAAGCAAACGCTGAAAAGCGGAAATATCCTTCACCTGAAGGGCCAAATCCAGACCCTGGTGTTCCAACAACATGAGCTTCCTTTAAAAACTTATCGAATAAATCCCAGGAACTTATTTTTTCCGAAGATTTTATCCATACATAAGGTGCATTTACTCCACCAAAAACCTTAAATCCCATATTTTGTAGACTCTCTCTTAGATTTTTTGCATTTGCCATATAATAATTTATTACTTCCTGCACCTCTTTTTTCCCTTCTTGTGAATAAACAGCTGCTGCAGCTTTCTGAACAGGGTATGAGGTGCCATTAAATTTTGTGGAATGCCTCCTTGACCATAAAGTATGAAAAGGTTTTTCATCTCCTTTAATAGTATATCCTTTCAATTCTTTCGGAATTACAATTAATCCACATCTTACACCTGTAAACCCTGCTTTTTTTGAAAAACTTCGAAACTCAATGGCTACTTTTTTTGCTCCTTCTATCTCATAAATAGAATGTGGAACATCAGTTTCAGTTATAAATGCTTCGTATGCAGCGTCAAATAATATTATAGACTTATTCTCTAATGCGTAATCCACCCATTTTTTTAACTCTGTTTTGCCAACAGTTGTACCAGTTGGATTATTTGGATAACAAAGAAAAATAATATCCACTTTTTCTTTCGGTAATGAAGGAGTAAATCCATTTTCTTCATTACAAGGCATATAAACCAATCCTTCAAAATAGCCATTATTTAAGATTTCACCAGTACGTCCTATCATAACTGATGTATCCACGTAAACCGGGTATACAGGATCCTGAACGGCTATTTTATTATTAAATCCAAAAATCTCTAAAATGTTTCCCGTATCGCATTTTGAACCATCTGAAATAAAAATTTCATCTGCATTAATATCAATATTATTATTCTGATATTCATTCTTTGCTATAGCTTCTCTAAGAAAAAGATATCCTTGTTCTGGACCATAACCCTTAAATGTTTCAATTTTTGACATTTCTTCTACTCCCTCATGAAAAGCCTCAACCACACTTGGAACTAATGGTTTTGTCACATCACCAATACCCATCCTTATTATTTTTGCATCTGGATTTTCTTCCTGAAATTTATTAACTCTCCTTCCAATTTCCGGAAATAAATAACCGGCTTGTAATTTTAAGTAATGTTCGTTTATATAAGCCATTTTTTAATTTTTGGTGTAAAAATAACTGAAATGATAAAAACAAAAAATAATTTATTTTTTTTTAAATTTTTTTATAAATCTATTACTAATTTTCACAAGTAATTCTGATTTTGTTTAATTTTCTAATTGCACAACTGATTTAGTTATGAATGCTTTAAATTTTTAATGTTAATATAATTCTCATTACATTTACGCCATTAAAAAAGAAAATTTTTATTGTTTATGATTAATTATGTGCACGCAAAAGTAAGTAAGGAAAGCAATTTTTATGGAAATTCAAATCCCACTGAATTAGCGAAAGAATTTGGTACTCCTTTATATGTATACAGTGAAAATATTTTACGTCAAAGATGCAGGGATTTAAAAAATTTAATGACCTATAAGAATTTCAAAGTTAATTATTCACCAAAAGCAAATAGTAGTATCGAATTAATAAAAATAGTAAGAGATGAGGGTTTATGGGTTGACGCTATGTCCCCTGGAGAAATATATGTTAATCGTATGGCTGGATATAAACCTGAAGAAATTTTTTACATTAGTAATAATGTCTCAGAAGAAGAGTTTATGTATGCCATTCATGCAGGTGTTAAAATATCAGTCGATTCAGTTTCCCAACTCGAAATGTTTGGAAAATTAAACCCAGGTGGAAAAGTAGCCATTAGAATAAATCCTGGTGTGGGTGCCGGGCATCATAAAAAAGTGGTAACCGGGGGTAAAAAAACCAAATTTGGTATAGAATTACAATTCATTCCTCAGGTTCGCGAAATATTGAAAAAATATAATTTAAAACTAATTGGGATAAATCAGCACATTGGATCTCTTTTTATGGAAGGTAATGCCTATATAAAAAGTGCTGAAACCATTCTTTCAATTGCTAGAAAATTCGATGACCTTGAATTTATTGATTTAGGTGGCGGATTCGGTATTCCATATCAAAAACAAGATGCTCAAAAAAGACTGGATATTAAAGATTTAGGCAATAGACTTACTAAAACCATTGAAAAATGGGTAAATGATTATGGAAAAGAAATAATATTTAAAATTGAACCTGGAAGATATATTGTAGCCGAATGTGGTATTTTGCTTGGTAGAGTTAATGCCGTTAAAATGAATTATGACATTAAATATATTGGTACAGATTTAGGATTCAATGTATTGGTACGACCAGTTATGTACGATTCGCATCACGATATTGAAATTTACAGAAATAATGATATTAAATCCACAAAAAATGAATCGGTTAGGATAGTTGGAAATATTTGCGAAACTGGCGATATTATTGCGAAAGACAGGGTTTTACCTAAAATTTTTGAAGCAGATATTATAGGTGTTCTCGATTCAGGAGCTTATGCATTTTCTATGAGCTCGAATTATAATAATCGTCTTAGACCAGCAGAAGTATTAATTGATATAAATGGAAATCCAAGATTGATTAGAAGAAGAGATGCAATTGAGGATTTAGTAAGAAATTTTGTATAAAAAATTACTGAATAATGGAAACTAATTATTTTGTGAAATCGCACGGACTGGGAAATGAGTATATTGTTTTAGATAGTGAAAATATTAATTTTAAATTAACTACCAACGCAATTAAACGACTTTGCAACATCCATTTTGGAATTGGGTCGGATGGTGTTTTACTGAAAGTAGGTTCCGATAAGGCTGATTTTGGTTTTAAAGTATTTAATCCTGATGGTTCTGAAGCAGAAAAAAGTGGAAATGGTTTAAGAATTTTCTGCAAATATTTATATGATTATAAATTCACTATAAAAAAATCCTTTACTGTAGAGACTTTAGGTGGATTAGTAAGAGCAAATATTGATGAAGAGAAAAACGGAAAGGCTTATCAGATAACAGTAGATATGGGAAAAGCTATTTTTAATAGCAGAGAAATACCCGTTAATTCAGATAAACCAGAATTCATTGCAGAAAAAATTAAAATCAATGATAAAGAGTTTGAAGTAAATTGTGTTTCTGTTGGTAATCCACATTGTGTAATTATTAAAGATACATTAGATAAGAAAGAAGTTAAAACTTACGGCCCATTAATTGAAAATTATAAACTTTTTCCAAACCGCATCAATGTTCAGTTTGCTAAAGTTATATCAAATGATCAGGCACAAATTTTAATCTGGGAAAGAGGAGCTGGCTATACACTTGCTTCAGGAAGTTCTTCATGTGCAGCAGCTTGTGCATTAGTAAAAAGAGGACTTATTGATAGAAAATTAATTATGAATATGCAAGGTGGCTCCTTAAGGATTGAAATTGAAAATGATTGGAATATTAGAATGACTGGGGAAGTACGTGAAGTTGCATCAGGAATATTATCACCAGAATTTATTACTGATATTGATTTACCTATTTTTAGTTAACTACATATAAAAAATATCAATTAATTTACTTTATTAATATTTCAGCTTTTTCTGATGTAAATTTATGTAATTCAAATACTTTTTTTAATATTGCATAAACCTATTTTTTACGCCATGTTACAAGAAGCTAAAACTTTAATTGAAAAAGCCTGGAATGAGCCGAATTTATTAAAAAATGATGACACCAAACAAGCTATTTTAAAAATTATTGAATTACTGGATAAAGGAAATGTAAGAGTAGCTGAGCCATCATGTGCTGGTGAATGGTTAGTGAATGAATGGATTAAAAAAGCCGTTATTTTATATCCTGCCATAACTGTAGAATATTCTATTAAGTCGACAGATGATAAAATTCCTAATAAAAAAGATAAATTTGGTTCTGGTGTAATTGCTAAATATGGAGCATATATAGATAAAAAAATTACTTTAATGCCAAGTTATATAAATGTTGGGGCACATATTGAATCAGGTTCAGTTGTTGATTCCTGGGTAACTATTAATTCTTGTGCACAAATAGGGAAAAATGTTCATTTAAGTGAAAATGTCGTAATTGGTGGAGTGTTAGAACCTCCACAAGCAATACCAGTAATTGTAGAAAATGGTTGTTTTATTGGTTCAAACTGCACATTACTGGGTGGTATATATGTTCAGGAAGAATCAATAATTGCCCCTAATGTTACAATTACAAGCTCTACAGAAATTATTGATATTACTGGATCAAAAGCTTCCAAAAAAGAAGGGACAATTCCTCCACGTTCTATTGTTATTTCAGGAAATTATTCCAAAAAATTTTCAGCCGGTACTTATCAGATTCCTTGTGCTCTTATCATTGGACAAAGAAATGAATCAAAAAATTTAAAATCATCACTTAAAGAGGCAATAAAAAAATTTAAATTAGGAATATAAATCAATTAATGAAAATAGGATTTGATGCAAAAAGAGCTTTTTATAATTATAGCGGATTAGGTAACTATAGCCGGAATGTTATTAAATCGCTTCATCAATCATTTCCTGAAAACGAATACTATTTATATACCCCTTCAACACGAAAAGCAATATCTTTTATCAAGGAAAACAATATAAATATTCACACCCCAAGTAAAAAATCAGGGCAATTACTTAAAAGCTATTGGCGATCTTTTATGCTAACAGATGAATTAGAGAATGATAATATCGAAATTTATCATGGATTAAGTAACGAATTACCTTACCGAATTTCAGAGTCAAAAATCAAATCTATTGTTACTATTCATGATCTAATATTTATTCGATACCCTGAATTATATAAACCAATCGACAGAGAGATATATACCCGCAAATTTAAAAATGCCAGTATTATTGCTAATAAAATAATTGCTGTTAGCACACAAACTAAGAATGATTTAGTAAATTATTATAAAATTGAAAAAAATAAAATTG
>CAZBZX010000206.1:0-7732 GCA_964496465.1 uncultured Bacteroidales bacterium | reverse complement strand
TTGGTGTATAACAAACGTAATGATTTTGTGCCATATAATAGGCAATTACTCTAAATGACGGGGCAAATAAAGCTAAGATAATTTATATCGAACTCACGTTAATTTAATGTTAATGCCT
Source organism: uncultured Bacteroidales bacterium (assembly GCA_964496465.1). GTDB lineage: Bacteria > Bacteroidota > Bacteroidia > Bacteroidales > CAYFUP01 > CAZBZX01. The sequence continues at coordinate 7,614 of CAZBZX010000206.1, read as the reverse complement.
ATTTTTTCATTGTCAGTCTTCATTTTTTTGGTGTTAACGCCTGTTTTTTTAATGTTACTCTTCATCTATTCAGTGTTAGCCCTTATTTTTTTAATGTTACTGTTCATTTGTTCAGTGTTAAAGGTTATTTTTTCATTGCAAGAGGAATTTTTTTTACTATCAAAGCCTGATTTTTTTATGTTAATCCCGTTTTTTTCTACGCCAGTTCTATTCTGGAGGTTTATATAGAAATAGTTGAGACTGTCTGAAAACTATATATTTCACATCCATCTGGATAAATGATTATAAAAATTTTAATTCTTCCAATTCCTGTTGACATAAGGTTGTCACTACCTGCGTTTAATTTTACATCATATTTTAATAATTAAAAACTAAAAAAGATGGATATTAAGGAAATTAAACCGGTTAAAGTTTATTACAAATCATTCGAAACTACTTTAAAAGACATTTGGAATTATGTGAAAGATACTCCACAAGAAATGTATGATAATTTGGAAAAATACGGATTATTACCAGCGGGTCCTCAAATATGGTGTTATTATGGAGGAGATGGCAATCCTGATACTAAATTTATTCTTGAAATAACAATTCCAGTAGAAAAAATTAACAATGTTGATGGCATGGCTTTTAAAGAGCTTGATAATATAAAATGTGCTAGTTTAATTCATAATGGCCCTTGGGAAAATTTAAAACAATCGTATATAGAATTGATAACAGAAATTTATAAATCTGGCAAACTACCTGGAAAAGTATGTCGTGAAGTTTATATTAAATGCGATTTTGAAAATTCTGAAAACAATATAACTGAAATTCAAATAGAAATTAATTAATCCTTAAAACTTTAAGTCATGAAAAAAGCATTAGAAATTTTACTTTATGGAATTATAATCTGGATAATTCCTTTCATTACAGGTTTCTTTTTCTATACACCTGAAGGACAATTATCAGTGGATATTTATTTATTCAAAACCATTATGATTTTGATAGGGAATCTTACAGGAGTTATTCTTCTTGTTATTTATTTAAAGAAATTGAATGAGAATTTTTTAAAAGAATCTATCCTTATTGGGCTAGTATGGCTTTTAATTAATTACATTTTAGATTTTATTGTTTTAATACCTATGTCTAAAATGGGTATCGGCGATTATTTTATTCAGATTGGATTAAGATATTTGTTATTACCAATTACAAGTATTGCCTTTGGGTATGTTTTAGATAAGAAAAATTCATAAATTTATACGAATGGAAAATATTACTATAGATAAAAATTTAGTGTCGTATTGCGGATTATATTGCGGTACATGTGGTAAATATAAAAAAGGAAATTGCCCAGGTTGCCAGGGAAACGAAAAAGCATCCTGGTGTAAAATCAGAGCATGCAATATTGAACATGGATTTTTAAGCTGTGCAGATTGTACAGAATTTACGGATGTGAAGGAATGTAAGAAATTCAGCAATTTTGTTGCTTCAATATTTGAAATGATTTTCAGGTCATCTCGAAAATCTGGGATTGAAATGATAAAACAAATTGGTTATGAAGATTTTGCAAAATATATGGCTGAAAATAATTTAATATCCGTGAAGAAATAAAATATAAATTGAAAACTCTCTTAAAGTAATTTATTTTGTCATGCTGAGTTTATCGAAGCATGTGTTTAGTAATTTAAATACTCTTCGACAAGCTCAGAGTGACATTAATCCTATAACTTAAAACAAAATGCCAGAAATAATATTTGGAGAAAAACTAGTAATTCCAGACGATAAGCAATTAAAATACGCATTAGGGAAAACCTACATTGTTGTAGAAAAAATATTCGAATTTCTAAATAAAGAATATACGGAAATAAAACCCGAATGGAAATTTTACGGGGCAAAGCATGGTTGGCAATTAAAGATATTTCATAAAAAACGCAATATTTTGTTTTTAATTCCATATCAGGGATATTTTAAAATCGGGATTGTTTTTGGCGATAAAGCTATTGATGCTATACTTGAAAGTAAATTACCAGAAAAGATTAAAACCGATTTGCTAAACGCTAAGAAATATATGGAAGGAAGAGGAATTGCAATTGAAGTAAAATCGGAAAAAGAGTTTGAAATTATCAGGGAATTAATAAAGATTAAACTAAAATAATGATTATACATTATACATTAATATATGGGATATTTTATTGATTTACATTCCATAAGCCTTGAGGAATATGCTAAGAAACTCGAAAAAGTTTATTTAGTACCAAGCAGGATGATTTTAAAAGAAAATATAAAAGAGAATTTCAGAAAATTAAAAAGTATTGGGATCAATTCTCTTTATGATATTCAGCAAACTCTTAAGAAGAAGGATAAAATAAAAGAGATTGCTGAAAAAAGTAAATTATCGAAAGAATTTTTGGTTATATTATTAAGAGAGATAAACAGTATAAATCCCAAACCAAATATTTTAAAAGAAATTCCCGGTATTTCAAGTGACATTATTATCCAATTTGAGAAAAATGGCATTAAAAACACGTTTCAATTATATCCATTCATTCTAACAAAAAAGAAAAGGGAGGAATTTGCTAGAAAATATAATTTAAAAATAGAACAAGTAATTGAGTTGGCTAAACTTTCTGATCTTTCCAGAATAAAGTGGGCAAGTCCGATTTTTACAAAAATATTGCATGAGTTAGGTTATGATACTGTTGAAAAAGTTTCAATTGCTGACTATAATAAATTACATAAAGAAGTAAATCAAGCCAATGAAACCATGAATTATTTTAAAGGGAATATTGGATTGAATGACATTAAAATTTTTGTTGAGGCAGCAAAAGATGTTATATTGGAAATTGAATATTAAATATTTGTTAAATAATTGAAAATGGAAATTATAAAGGACTTATTCGTTAAACGAACTCCCTTTGAAGAAATTGCGAAAGCAGCAATTGAGAATGAACATATTCTTAATGAATTACTTGATGGCATTTCACCAAAAAATAAAAATCACGACTTGCGATTTGCTTGCCACAAATCATTAATGGTTTTAATTGAATTAAATGCGAAAATTCTATATAAATACTGGGATTTTTTTACTGAGTTGTTAAAAAGTAAAAATGCCTTTCATATTTTAAACGCGGTTTATATTCTGACTTCCCTTATTTCTGTAGATAAAGAGCATCGTTTTGAAGAAATATATGATAGTTATTTCGCCCAATTATACAATCCTAAAGTATCAGTTGCTGCACATGTAGCTAGAAATGCAGCTTTAATTGTAAAATACAATCCGGATTTGGAATCATCTGTCACACAAAAATTACTGGATTACCAGTTTGTTGCAGATAATTATAAAAATGGAGAGTTAGTAAAAGCTTATATAATTGAAGCTTTTTCTGAGTATTATTCTTATTCGGAAAATAAAGACAATATCATTCAATTTGTTAAATATCAATTAAATAGTTCAAGTCCAAAAACCAAAAAGCTAGCCAAAAACTTTATAAAATCTCTTTCTTAATTAAAACCTTATACCTGAAAGATTTTATTAGTGTAATTAATTTACAGTTAATAAGTTGTTTATTATAAATTAAAAAATATGAAACAAAATTAATTTTCAGTTGTTATTTTTATGGTGTAAAATTAAATTCATTAGCTATGAAGGAGAATTTGAATAAAACAATAGAATTGTTGCGTACAAGAGTAAACAGCAATCTGGAAAGAATAAGAAACAATGAAAAAATTGTTCGGAAGATGGTGGCTGATAATGCTGATGGCGATTATGATGATGATATTTTAAGTATTCGTGATATTAATAAAAAGTTGCTTGAAGAAAACAATGAAGCCATTAAAATACAGATGAGCCTGATTTCATTTATTACAAAATACAGGAAAGAATGGGACACAGATCAGTCAATGGCAGAATTAATTTACAGTGAGGTAACTGATGATGAGATTTTTGAACAAACAGTGGCAGGTAGTTTAAAGTTTTCAAAAAATCATCCAAAATATAATGATGATTCATTTGTTGAAAAATTAATTAAGTTTTATTCCTCTCAAGAAGATTATGAGATGTGTAATTATATTTTAAAAATTAAAGAATAAAGTACATATAGTTGAATTTTAGTTTTAACCCGGTTTACGCCGGGTTTTTTTGTGAAACTGAAATTTCAAAAACGAAGTGCCTTGAAATTTAGGGTAATTAATCACTTTTCGTTTACCTTTGCATTAACTTATGAAAAAGGAAATCAATAAAATTGCAATAATTGGGGCTGGTAATTTGGGTTGGAATTTAGCTTTAAACTTAAATATAGCTGGATTTAGAATTTTACAAATTATAAGCAAAACTCTTAATTCAGCAAAATCTTTAGCTGCGAAGGTAAAATCTGATTTTACAACTGACATAAATTATATTACTAAAGAAGCTGATTTATATATTATTGCTGTTCCTGATCATGAAATTAATGTGGTAATTAAATCAATAAGTTGGCAGGATAAACTTGTAATTCATACTTCAGGAAGTACTCCAATAACTATTTTTGATAAACATGCAAATAATTTTGGTGTAATATACCCATTACAAACCTTTACTAAAGGTAAATTAATTGATGTTAGAAATATTCCCTTCCTTATTGAAGCAAATAATACTATAAATGAAAAGAGATTAATTGATTTTGCATCTGTGATATCCATGGATGTTCAAGTTGCCTCCAGTGAGAAACGTTTAATTTTTCATCTTTCTGCCATTGTTACTAATAATTTTATAAATTATTTGTTCAGTCTTGCTGAAGAATTGCTGGAAAATAATAATATACCATTTACTATTTTAGATACTTTAATTAATGAAACAGTAAAAAAGGCGAAAGAATTAGGGCCACAAAAATCCCAAACTGGTCCTGCTAAAAGAAATGATATCAAGGTTATTGAGAAACACTTAGAATTACTAAAAGAAAACAAGGATTTTTATAATATTTACAAATTATTAAGTGATAATATTAGAAAAAGATATAATTAATAGATTTAACATATGAGTAATTTTAAAGAAAAGCTAAAAGATATTAAGGCATTTGCATTTGATGTGGATGGAGTTTTTTCGCCCACAAAAGTTATTTTGCATCCAACTGGAGAACCAATGAGATCAATGAATATTAGAGATGGATATGCAGTTCAGTTGGCTACAAAAAAAGGCTATCCAATCGGAATAATAACAGGTGGAAGATCAAGAGCAGTTAAAAAGAGGTTTAAAAGGTTAGGAGTAACAGATATATACTTAAATTCATATACTAAGATTAATGAATATCAGGAATTTAAGAAAAAACATGATTTAAAAGATGAAGATATACTTTATATGGGAGATGATTTACCCGATTTTGAAATTATGAAAATTGTTGGGTTCCCAACATGTCCAGCAGATGCGGCTGAAGAGATTAAAAATATTTCAAAATATATCTCTCACAAGGACGGTGGAGAAGGATGTGTTAGAGATATCCTCGAGCAAGTCCTGAAAATTCATGGTCATTGGATGGATGGACAAGCTTTCCGGTGGTAAATTAAAAAGGTATGCAACAAATAATTAAACTAATAAGATTTCCTAATTTATTAATTATTGCTCTTACTCAGTATCTTTTAAGATATTGTATTATCATTCCTTTTTTAAAGCAACATTCATTTACAGTCATTTTTAGTAGTTTTCATTTTTTATTATTAGTGCTTTCTACAATGTTAATTGCAGCTGCAGGATATGTAATAAATGATTTGTATGACACAAAAACAGATTACATAAATAAAGTAGAAAAAAAGACTAATATATCTTCACTGAATAAAAACAGTATCTTTTTATTATATTATCTATTAAATAGTATTGGTTTAGCTTTTGGCATTTATATATCGTATATAAATCTCCATGTTGAATATAGTATAATATTTCTTTTAATAATCGGTATGCTTTGGTTCTATTCCACCGAATATAAAAAACAACTCATATTAGGGAATCTTATAGTGGCACTTTTAACTGGTTTTGTCCCATTAATTGTTCTGCTATATGAATTTCCTCCTTTGATTAATAAATATGCAATATATTTATTAAAAAATAGCTTCTCAATTGGATACATAAGCTACTATATTATTGGATATGGATTGTTTGCATTTTTAACAACTTTTATACGGGAAATAATTAAAGATGTGGAAGATTATGAAGGAGATTCCATTGATAATCGAAATACCATCCCAATATTTTTTGGAATTAAAATAGCAAAATCCATTATTGTATTTCTTATTTTATGCTTTATTTGCTTAATTTCATTTACATTTTTCAAATACATTTATATAGGATTATATCCAGCGCTTTATATTCTTGGGACAATTATTTTTCCTTCAGTTTTAGTTATTTTTAAGATTATAAAGGCTGAGAATAAAGAGAATTACCATTTATCGAGTATGTTATTTAAGTTTATTATGGTGGCTGGTATATTATTTATGCTTATTCTTAAATATTCAATAGAATTATGATATTAAAGAATTTAGAAAAATACAATATAATCCTTGCTTCAAAATCACCTCGACGACAGCAGTTATTAAAAGAATTGGGAATAAATTTTGAAGTATTTGTACTAGATTCAGTTTCAGAAGAATTTCCTGATGGATTGAAAAATATTGAAATCCCTGTTTTTTTAGCTGAACAAAAAGCTGAAGCATATTCTTCATATTTAAAAGAAAATGTGCTTATTATAACTGCTGATACGATTGTTTGGCAAAATAAGGAAGTATTGGGTAAACCAGAAAATAGGGGAGATGCCATGAAGATTTTAAAGCAATTGTCCGGAAATTCCCATCAAGTTATTACAGGAGTGTGTATCATGACAAATAAAAAGAAAAAATCTTTTTTTTCAATTACTGATGTTCATTTTGCTGAACTAACAAATGATGAAATCGAGTATTATATTGATACTTATAAACCTTATGATAAAGCTGGCGCTTATGGCATTCAGGAGTTTATAGGGTATATTGGCGTAGATAGGATAGATGGTTCATACTTTAATGTAATGGGTTTGCCGATACAAAAATTATATAATGAGCTAAAAAAGTTTTAATGTATATGTACATAGGATCAATATCCTCCGAGAATGTTTAATAGTAAAACAAAAAACCCTTGAAATAATGAAATTTCAAAGGTTTTTATTATGAATATGTTAATATTTAAAACTTATACTCGTTATCTTCAACTAATTTTTCAGCAATTCTTCTTCTTGCTTCTTTCACATTAACGCCCTCAACCTTTGTTAATGTTTTCATTGCATTTAATAAATTTTCTGCAGTATTACCGTCTGTAAATGAGTAAATAGCATCCGATGCATTTTTCATAATTTTTGCAGCTGCATCATAAACATTCACATCAAGAATATCTTTATATAAAGCAATTCCATTATGACCTTTTAAGCCTTCTAATTTTTCAACACGCAATGCAGTCGATTCAGTAATATAAACATCCATGATAATATTGGCAATATTATTAAGTACTTCTTGTTCAGTTCCAATTTTCCTTCCATAATTTTCAGAAGCAGCATCAATGGCTAACAAAGCAACTTTTTTAAAGTTGTTGATATATCTTTTTTTCGTAGCGAAGTAGTGTTCTCCACTTGCTTTGCCATCAGA
>CAZBZX010000205.1:0-7745 GCA_964496465.1 uncultured Bacteroidales bacterium | reverse complement strand
GATAGAGCTCCGCAGCCTTAGCGCCGAAGCGGCGCCGTAGCTCCAGGGTATGGGCATAGGCATCCAGGAAATCAAGGTGGTATTCCGTATTAAAAAGCGACAGATGATCACTCTGACCGTGGATATCAATAAGGAGACACCCGAGCTGATAGAGAAGCCCCCGGGACACGGCGTGTCCGTTTACCCGGGCCACGCTGCGCCCCCCTCTCCGAAGCTCGCAACTGATAACCAGGGTATCCTCGTCGGCGCCCAGCCCGTTGTCCGCCAGGAGCGCGCCAAGCTGCGGACTGCTAACCTCCTCCGAGAGCACGAAGATCCCTTCGATACCGGCCTCGCCGGCCCCGTAGCGGATGTCCTCTTCGTCTATCTTCCCGGTGAGCAGGGCCTCGACGGCATCGATGACCAGAGACTTCCCGGCCCCGGTCTCGCCGGTAATCACGTTCAAGCCCCTGCCCAGGCTCCACCTTATATCCTCGATGATGCCGAAATCCCTGACCCTCAATTCGAGTAGCAAGCTATCCTCTCCCCTGCCTGAAGAGCGCTCTAACCGCCGATTTCCCGTCACCGGGACACCAAAAGGCCTTTCCGGTCTTATATTTTATCACGCAGCGCCGAAAAACCGTTAGCCATCGAGCTAGCGAAACAAGGCACTCTCAGCAAGGGAGAAAGGCAATCAAAGAAGCGACGATTGGTCATTCCACACCGATACCATGCAGGCCAATAACTGAGAGGGTAGATACCTTAATATTTGTTGGCAATTTGTATCCTTTCACATATTTCTATAATGTGTAGGCAACCAACTAAAAGCCATGTTGTTGTGTACAAGCTACCACGAATGACCGGGCTACGTTCTTTTTCACTGATGGCGTCGTTGTTCATCTGGCTTAACCATCACCTTAATTTGACCACTGCCTGGTTCAGTGATTGCTTCGAACCCTTTTTTCACAATTTCACTCAGCTTAATTTTGGATGTTATGAACACATCAACCGGGACTACCTTCCTTTTCAAAAACTCTAAAACCATAGGAAATTCGTCATGGTAGTAACAGAAGGTGCCCTGTAGGCTATATTCACCCAGGACAAAAGGCAGGGGCACCATCGGGACTTCATGCGCCATAATCCCAACGAGAACCACTTGGCCTCGGGGGCGGAGGAAGCTGGGGGCACTCTGAAACGCCGCCGGAATCCCCGAACACTCAAATACTATGTCGATGCCATCGCCATCGGTTAACTCGAACACCCTTTCTTTCAAGTCGGGGGTTTCGTGGGGACTGAAGACATAGTCTGCCCCGACCTTTAAGGCCGCTTCACCTCGTTTTTCATTCTTTCCCCGAGTAGCAATAATCAGACCAGCGCCGGCATTCTTCAGGTGAGTGATAACCCCAAGACCGATCATCCCACAGCCTAACACCATTACTCTATCTCTGGGCTTAAATATTGACATCCTGACGGCATGGAGTGAAACAGCCAGCGGTTCTACAAGTGCAGCTTCCTCAAAGGATACCTCATCAGGGATGCGATATAGCCGATACTCGGGGTGGCGAACTCTAACAAACTTGGCGAAGGCGCCGGCATTATCAAGGCCAGGACGGCAACCGATTTCTTCCTCCAAACAGTGGACACAGGCTGAGTGAAAGGCGTGCCGGCAGGCATAGCACTCGCCACATTCTAACAGCTCGTTGACTACCACCCGATCCCCAACCTTCCAGCCTTTCACATTCTCCCCCACCTTGTTAAGCACCCCCGAGAATTCATGTCCCAGGTAGGTGCCTGGTTGTATTAGCTCGGTATTGCGGTATGAGGCTGTATCACTGCCACAGATTCCACACCATTTGACCTCTACCAGCACATCATCGTCCGAAATTTGTGGAATTGGAATGTCCTCAAAGGCGATTTCCCTGGGTCCTTTCAGTAATACTGCTTTCAAGTCTTCACCTCCTTAACTTTCTGTTACCGGGGGATGGTCTGGTTTTGTATCAGGTTCGGCTCAGTTTACCGCCGTCCCTAGTATACCCCAGTCATTTCCTTTAGCCCAAAGGATTTGACTATTTCTCTGAGCCTCTGCATCTGTTCTTCGGTGGGTGGCTCGACCTGGGTGAGTTCGTATTCCATACCAAGCTGCCGGTACTTGGATGAACCAAGGGCATGATAAGGTAGTAACTCCATCATTTTGCCGCCTGATTCAACGACAAACCGAGCTATAGCCGCTATGTCTTTTTCAGAATTGTTACAACTAGGTACTACTTCAGTACGGATGATAACCTCACAGTTAACCTTCTCGGAGAGGACCCTTTTGGCGTTGCGCAGGATTAATTCATTGGATACCCCGGTTAGCTCCTTGTGCCTTACCGGGTCCATATGCTTGATGTCGTAGTACATCAGGTTCAGGTATTCGGAGGTTTCTTTGAGGTGTCGCCAGGGTACTTGGCCACAGGTTTCTATGGCGGTGTGCAGAAAGCGTGCCTGGCATCTCTTGAGAAGCTCCAGGGAAAACTCAAATTGTGCCAGAGGCTCGCCCCCACCGATGGTGACTCCACCACCTGACCTGTGGTAAAAGGGGCGGTCCTGTTCGACCTCGGCTAATACTTCGGCGACTGTCATTCTCTGCCCGAGCATAGTTCGCGCTCCATAAAGACAGACCTCGGTGCACTTCCCACAATTCTGACACCGTGACCAGTCTATCTGAAGCTTACCTTCTTTGGAGAGGGTAATTGCTCCCTCAGGACAGGTTGCCACGCAGGGAGAATGACACCTACCACCAGCGGCGCACCTGACGCTGATAAAACGTAGCTGCGGGTGGTGTTTTTGACCCTCGGGATTGCAACACCATTTACACCTTAGTGGGCAGCCCTGCATGAAAACGAGGGTTCTGATCCCGGGCCCATCGTGGAGAGAGAATCTCTGGATATGGGAGATATATCCCGTAAGTTCCTCATGTTCACTGACCACTTCACTCTCCACTACAACATGTTCATCACTATCGGTGGCATGTCTCCTCTCCGTAGAACCTGAGGGTCAAGAATAGCCCCCAACGCCGTAGCCTGAGCCCTGGGGATTAATCGGGTTTGAGCACAGTCACAAGGTGTGCTCTGTCCGGGCGATAATATCCTCCTGCATCGCGGGATCCAAGGAGACGAACAGGGCACTGTATCCAGCTACTCTCACCATCAGATCGGCATATTCTTCTGGATGTTTCTGTGCCTTCCGCAGGGTTTCGGTTGAGACTACGTTGAACTGGATATGCATCCCCTTGAGGTCAAAGAATGTCTTGATCAAAGCCGCCAGCTTTCTTAGGCCAGTTATGTCTTTCAGGATGGTAGGGTTGAACTTTTGATTAAACAGGGTCCCGTTATCACCTAGGACATGGTCTAGCTTGGCTACTGACTTGGCTGCGGCCGTAGGCCCCTTGACATCGGTACCTTGTGTTGGTGAGCAGCCCTCAGCCACTGGTTCCCCGGCCTTCCTTCCATCTGGAGTGGCACCAATTACCTCTCCCATGGGGACGTTTTGTGATACCGGCAGTAAAGCATAACCACCATGCCCCCCTGTCCAACTGGTATAGGAGTGTACATCCAACATGCTGTGTCGCGTTGGTTCCTTGACTAAAAGGTCAACATAGCCATCATCGTTTCCGTATTTTGGCGCCGCAAGGCACATGCGCTGTATCTCGGGACCGGTTGGAGTCGTCGTAGTATCCTCAAAGTCTGTCTTCAGGGCATGCATTAGCTGGGCGCCGGTAAGCCTCTTCTCCTCGAAGACCAGTTTCTTGATAGCCGCCAAAGAGTTACCTATATTAGCCATACCTACTCCACGCAGGAAGATGGTATTATAGTGGGCGCCACCCAATTCAATATCCAGGCCCCTTTGGATACAGTCGTCCATCAGGGCTGAGGCATAGGGTGTTGGCGTCATCTCAGCGTAGGCTCTTTCTACACACATAACCCCGATAACTCCTTGCCGGTCGTAGTACTCGAGCTGGTGTTTTAGGGCGTCCATGAGTTCATCAAATGACTCAAAGGTAGCTAGGTCCTTATCTCCCGGGTTAGGACAGAGCTGGATTCCAGTGCGCGGGTCCCAGCCGTTGTATAGGGTCAGCTCAAGGACCTTGTGCATATTATAGCCACAGGAAGGTCCTTCTCTTCGCGATTTACCCGGCTCGGTGGGTGAGACACAGCCGTCGATAGCGTAATCGTAGGCATCCTCTAGGCTAATACCGACGCCCATCTGCGATGGGATAATGACTTCGTCATTATACATTGCCGGTTGGCCGCCGCGGTGGATGTTGATGACCTCACAGCACTTCATAAGAAAGTCCTCTGGGCACTCATTCCACCAGCGCACCGATACCGAGGGCTGAATGAGCTTCTGGTTAGCTGTCGCCTCCAGCACTAACCAGGAGAGGTCGTTGAGTGCCGACCTCTTGTCTATTTCTTGTCCGCCAACGGTTAGCTGCTGGAATAAGGGGTAGCCCATCACAGTTCGGGTAGAATCCCATTCTCTTACCTTGTTTATCTCGGTGGTCTTAATCCATAGACACTCCAGCAACTCCACCACCTCTTCTGGGGTAATCCTCCCCGTGTTGATATCTTTCTGGAAGAAGGGATACATAAACTCGTCAAACCGCCCGTAGCCGATAGAGTGTCCATTAGATTCAATCTGAACGATGAGATGGCTAAACCATAAAGACTGCAGGGCTTCCCAGAAGGTTCGTGGCGGATTAGCCGGTACCCACTGGCAGTGTTCTGCTATCCGAAGTAATTCTGCTTTGCGCTTTTCGTCTGCTTCCTCCCCAGCCATGTCCCTGGCAAGCTTGGCAAACCTTTTGGCGAAGCTGATAGCTGCCTGGAGCGCGATGATCACCGCCTCCAGAAACTCCTTCTTCTCAATAGCGCCTCTTTCCCATAGCTTCAAACCATTAATCCTAGCCTCCGCCTCCTTGATTATGCCATTCATACCTTGGTTTAAGACTTTGGGGTAATCAACAATGAAGTGTCCTGAGCCACCCCCCTCTCCCCAGACTATGATCTCAGTTACCCCTAGTTCGTAGCAGGCTTTACGCGTCTCTTCGGGGAGGATTTTTATCTTGTAGTCGGTCATGGTTTTCCCGTCCCACCAATTCGCCACTTCCCGCAGAATCTTCTCATCCTCTGCAGGTACGTGGAAAGGGTCTCCCGGTCGCTTCTCAAACCGATAGGGCTTCCCATCTAGTTCATCTCTAATGAAACGCATGTAGAATTCAGGGAATACCGGAGCGGCGCGTACATCACTGGCTTGGTTACCAACGATAAGCTCGCCGGGGCGGATGAAGATACTCATCTCTTCCAGTATCTTCTTCAGTGCCTTAGCCCGCCGGATCACTTTTGCCTCACCCATGGTTTGCTGCCACGATTCAGTATATAGCCTGGCTCTTTCTGAGCAGAGCTTTGGGGTGACGGCGAGTATGGTATCCCTCAGCCGCTTGGTCCGCTCAGTAATTGGCTGTTTCAGCTTGGGATCAGTAACGAGTTCCGTTTTTATTCTTTCTAAATAGGACTTTTCCATCAAGCAAGCTGCGCTCCTTCTTGAATCTGCCTCTACCTTGCTTAGAGATCAAAAACATTGCATATCTAGCGATATTTTACCCTCTACACTCGCAAAGTCACAAACATTTCCTGTTCCCTGGTCAGGCTGTCTCCTTCTGGAAATCAGTATAGTCACGGAATCCGGGCGGTGACACCTCCATCAATAACTATTGTTTGTCCGGTAATATGTGAAGACTCATTAGAAGCTAAGAATAACACTACGCTAGCAACCTCCTCGGGTTCTCCAAGCCGCCCCTGTGGTGCTATATTTCTAAAACGTTGCAGACCTTCTTCGGCCCAAGCGTCCAACAGCATTGGTGTCGCAATATGCCCGGGAGCAACACAATTAACTCGAATATTCTTGGCCGCAGATTCAATAGCGGCTACCCTGGACATCGAGATTACCCCACCCTTAGAAGCAGAGTAAGCGGGCAGACCTTGGTATGCTTCAAGGGCGGCAATTGAGGCGAAGTTTATGATGGCTCCACCCCCGGTACTTATCATTTGGGGGATGGCGTATTTCATGCCAAGCCAAACGCCGTTGAGATTGGTGGCGATAATCCGGTTGAAAATTTCCTCAGTGCATTCTGTGGTGGAAACCTCGTTCAAGGCGATACCGGCACAATTTACCAGGATATCTATTTTAACATATCTGTCTACAGCCGCTTTTACCATTGCCTCAACATCTTCTTTTTTGGCGACATCAGCCTTAACAAATATAGCCTCACCACCCTCTTCTTCGATGGCTTGGGCCGTTGCCCGTCCAGCCTGTTCGACTATCTCGGCAGCAATGACTTTTGCCCCCTCTTTAGCAAAGAGTAGCGCAGTGGCCTTACCCATTCCCGACCCCGCACCGGTGATGATTGCCACCTTGCCAGTCAGTCTACTCATTTAGTACCCCCTCTAATATATTGATTATCGTTTTACTTTTATCAAGCTAGGCTACCAGTATGTCAGATTGAGAACTCTCAACATAGCGGCGCCTTAGAGAACGCCAACCACTTCGTATTCCGTCAATTCAGGTTCGCCCTCTATGTATTGTGGGAAAGCCTCTAGCAGTGCTTTGAAGTAAGGTGTTGAGCAGTGAGTGACCTCCCAAGCATTCTTATCTGTGTATCTTTCGTAGAGCAGAATATCTGTCGAATCCCCTATTTTTCGGTGCAAATCATACATCAGGGTGTCTTTTTCATTCTTTCGCACTTTTTCCGCCATTTCCCGAATTATCTGTTCTAGTTCTTTCTCTTTGCCTTTTTTTGCCTTGAATCGAACAACCAATGCAAACATCTTCTGCCTCCTATTTTCATAATACCTAGCTTTGCAAACTCGCTACCACTGAACGAACATAGGGATGTTTGTGTTTCTATCGTAACATATGTTCTATATAGTGCCACGCGTATATCGTTGATTGCTTATTGATATAGGCTTAATTTCACCTTCTTATCTTTATAGGGATAACTAACAGGAGTTAGGCAAAATGGTAATCCGGCAGTTTGAGCAGCTTTTCATAGTCCTCCCATTTTTCGTCTGATATCTGCCCGTGCCTTCGGTAGTATTCTCGAGCCTCTTTTAGTATTTGACCAATATCCGCTTCCTGATCCCTGGTTAAAGGAAGTGATACTTTATGACTTGAGATAATGCTTTCCATCAATTCCCGGGCATAGTCAAGACAATCCTTCTTACCTACCTTAAACCACTCGGGATATGTTAGCTCATCAGCCGCGACGGGGATGAACTCTTCCTTACGCCACCACTCACGGGTGTGCGCTGTGTTCAAGTAATTTCCAGGAATCGGCCCAACCTGCTCAATGAGCTCAATTGCCAGTGTATCATCAGTTACGGCTACTCCCTCTAGAAATCGGCCAATCATACCGGCAATATCATCATCTAGTATTGCCTGAATAGGATGGGCAGACATCTCACCGTATAACGCACTGTGCATTGATATTAGACTTGAGCCAGAAAGTGCGCTGGCTAGAGCGTTCAGCCCCCGCTCATAGCCGGCCTGGAAATCAGCCTTCTTTGAGTTCAACGGCCCTGAGTTGGAGTCCCGTCGGGGTATACCATAGCGTCTCGCCATCTGGTTTTCGGCGGCCTTAACAAGGGAGCAAGTTATCCGCCCGAAACCGGGCGCGCCGGAGCGCATATTTTGGGGGTAGGTGTCACTGGCGATATGCACCCTGGTTC
>CAZBZX010000204.1:0-7794 GCA_964496465.1 uncultured Bacteroidales bacterium | reverse complement strand
CAAATGGACAAATGATTAGTAATGGTTGATAGGCTGAAATTAAAACTTAAATTTTTTTCTTGTTATAAATTGCCCAGTTGCCAACATCGTGTAAAAACAAGGCGGGGGCTTCTAGCGGTTTGATTAGTAAACAAAAATATATAAACCAACCATGGCCTGACCTGCCTTATCGGCAGGCAGGCAAGTTAGTCGGGATAACACCCGCCCAACCGAAACCGCCGAAGGCGGGAGAGTTCAGCCCAGCCTGATCGTCTGGCAGGGAAGCTAACTTCTATATACCTTTAGGTATGCGAGCTCATCCCAGCCTGTCGTCTGGCAGGGAAGGTAATTTTTACGCGGGGACCGTTGTGTGCCATTTTAAACCAACAGCAAATAAAATGAAAAGATTACTACTGTATTGTATGATTATTTTATTTTTTGGTTGTACTTCAACTAAAAATACTCAAGATACAGCTCAAATTAATAATCCAGTTTATTCTGATAATGAAGAAATAATTTATTATTTACAATCCTGTGAAGAAAAAGGGAGTTGCAGCTGTTACTTGATTAAAAGTGATTCTGGATTTATTTTAATAGATGCTGGAAGTTATAAAATACGTAATAAGCTCCTTAATTCATTATCTCATATTGGTTGTAATCCGGAAAACCTTATGTTGGTTATATTAACACATGGGCATTTTGATCATACTGGAAATGCACAATATTTTCAAAAAAACTATAAAGCGAAAATTTTGATACATGAAAATGATTTAGAAATGGTTGAAAAAGGAATAGTTCCATTAAAAAACAGAAAGTTTAGACCTTTTTACCTACGAATAATGAAACCAATATTTTTATTTTTCTATAAATCAACAATAAATGATTTAAAAGATAATTTTGAAACCTTTGAACCAGATATTTTAATTAAAGATGATTTATTTAATCTTAAACCTTATGGTTTTAATGCGGATATAATACATATTCCTGGGCACTCAAGTGGATCAATTGGAATAATAACAGAAAATAGAAACTTCTTTTCTGGTGATATTATGGTCAATTTTAGAGATAAGCCGGCTTATAATTATTATATGGCTGATGAAAACTTTGATGATTTAGATAAAAGTATTGAAAAGGTAAAAAAATTAAATATTAAAAGAGTTTTTCCTGGTCATGGGAGACCATTTAATATGGAAACTCTAAAGAATAAATAATAGAATATTATAACGTAATCCTATATTGTATTTATTAGATTATAAAAAATTAAAACGGCACACAACATCGTGTAAAAACAAGGCGGGCGCAGTAACTGCTTAACCTGCCTGCACCTCAGTAGGTAATTAAGGGATTTAATTATATACAAGCATTACAAATGTGCACTAGCTGGTGAGTTTTATTCTACAATAAAGTAATAACTACCTGAAAACTTTGATTTTACAAAACACTTTCATAATTTAGCTTATGCTTACAAAAAGATGGAATAAAATAAGTTAGGGGTAAGCAATAAAATTAAAAAATACACTATGGGGAAAAAAGATAAAAACCATACATTGCCAACTAGCAATTGTAAAATAGGTAAGGTTATCCCTTATTTATAAACAAGTTGTGCCCAATTATAAGTAAGGATATCCTATAAATTAGTGTCAAGTCAAGTTTGGTAATTTAGGTAAAATAGTCAACTTGAAGGAATTGCAATTAAAAAATATTAGGTGATATTAACAAAGCCGGAAACAGAACTCTTAGAAGAAATCAGTACGAAAGGAAAGCTTAGTGCTATAATAAAAAATATTGCATATATTTTCTTATAAGAAACTTAACTATAAAACCATGAAAACAGCATTTCTAATTACATTGGCATTATTTAATTTAATCTATGGGATCTCTCAAGATGAATATCTTCCATCTCCTCGTTCAATTTCTATTTCTCATGCAGATTGTAAGGTTGAAATTAATGGTTCTAGATCTGATGATGTATGGTCACTTGCAGAGGTACATGAGTTACCTTATAGTGCCTATGGAACTACCGTTATTGCTTCTAATCTTTATGCAGAGCTTCAAATAGTATGGAATACTAATTTAGGCATTTATGCTTTCGTTCATGTTGAAGACAATATTGATTGGTTTTTTGATGCATATTGGTATTCATTAGATGAGGAGGAGAATGAGAATTTAATATATACTGATGGCCCTTGGCATCGGGATAATGTTGAATTTTTCTTTTTCTGGGGAAATGAAGGCGAATGGGGACCTGAACAAAATTCTTCTTCAACATCTGACTCTGTTTGGAGCCAAATTCGTTTTAACGTATGTTATTATGATGAAGGAGAACTCGAAACCTGTTTAACTGTTTATGCGCCAGGACTTGATGATGACGATAATTTTTATCTCGGGACACCTGGTTCAAACTCAGACAAAAAAATTATAGACGCAGTAGCTGTTTCAACTTCAACTGGCTGGGATTTAGAAGTTAATTTCCCATTTGACATTTTCGCAAAAAGAACTGACTTAAATAGTGAAAAAAATATTCCTATTGGATTTGAATGTTTTGTAAATGATGCTGAACTTGGAATAAAACACAGCGCTCAGTTATTTTTACTAAACGATTCAGGTGTGCCTGCTTTATGGAATAACAGGAGGTTTTTAAATACGGCCATTTTACAATCACCTAATTCTGCAAATATTACGGAATGTGAACCAGCTTCAATATCAAATTTCAATGGGGAACAAGTACCATTATTTAAAACCATCCCTAATGGTATTTTTGTCTTACAGGAAATTTATAAGATACGTATTTATAATTTATCAGGAAGCTTGCTATTCCACAAACAATATCTGGCACAGGGCCAGTATCAGTTTGATTTAAATCCCGGAATATACATTGTTTTTGTTAATGATGCCTTCGTCGAAAAAATGATTGTTGAGTAAAATCGAGATTTTTTCATAAACTCTCGCGTGTTTTTGTAAACTGTGCATATTTATTAGTAAAATGAAATCAACCTTGCCGGCATCTTCTAATGGTCTACCTATGGGCTTCTGATGTTTTTATAAATACCTTTTAGAGAATTGTCTAATCAGATTTAGTATATAAGTATAGAGTTAGAAAGAAAACTGTCAAGAGACCAGAAACATAAAAATTCTATCTTGATTGAAAAGAACGAAAAAAATATAGTCTATTGGATTAATTAATAACTGGGCACAACACGGCATAAAACAAAGGCGGGTTGGGCTAGCTCATTGACAATGAAAAATATAAATGTAAAATATCAATGGTTTGATCGGTTTGTTGGGAAGACATATCCCGCCCAAATTTTATGCCGGAACCGTTAGCACACATAAAAATAATTGTTTTGTCCCGAAATTGAAATTCGATTGAATTCTATTGCTTTATAAAAGATATTTTTATAAATAATAATATAATGTGTATTTTTGTTGAATGATATTTATATTTAGCTGAAAATATATATACATGAGTAAAATAGCCTTATCGTGTTTTATAGCCATTCTATTTATTCCATTAAAAACATTGTATGCTCAGCTGCCAAAAGCAGATCCGCCAATAATTGAAACCAGAAGTGGTTTTTATTATGATCCCATAAATGTTATAATTAGCACAAATATAATAGGAGATACTATTAAATATACACTTGATGGAAGTAATCCCCAAATCTCAAATACTTCAGTTATTGAAGTTGCTCCAGTAACAATACATATCGATCCGGATAGCATTGAGAGACCAAATACTCCTGGAGTAGTTTTAAGGACTTGTGCTATTAAGAATGGTTTCCAAACAAGCCATGTTGTTGCAGGAACATATATTTATATTAATGAAGTAAGAAATCAAACATATCCTGGAGGTGATTGGCCAGAATTTCCTATTAATGATCAAATTATGGATTATGAAATGGATAAGGATATAGTTAATGATCCGCGCTATACCAACCAAATTGAAGCTGCATTACTAGATATACCCTCCATTTCAATTGTAACTGACCTGGAAAATCTGTATGATCCTGATACAGGTATTTATGTGAATGCAAGTTTTCATGGCCGTGAATGGGAAAGAATTGCTTCTATTGAATTAATAAATCAGGATAGTTCCGAAGGATTTAATATTAATGCAGGATTACGTATTCGAGGTGGATACAGCAGGAGACCGGAAAACCCAAAACATGCTTTTCGTTTGTTTTTTAGAGAGGAATATGGTGCTGCAAAATTGAACTATCCTTTGTTTGAAGGAGAAGGTGTAGACAAATTTGACAAGATTGATTTAAGAACCAGTCAGAACTATTCATGGAGTAATTATAACGATCCATTAACCACTATGAACCGGGATGTTTTTTCCAGGGACCTTCAGAGAGAATTGGGACAACCTTATACGCGCAGCAGGTACTGTCATTTATACCTTAATGGAATGTACTTCGGATTATATCAATCACAGGAAAGACCGGAGGCCAGGTATGCAGAATCATATTTTGGAGGCGATCATGAAGATTATGATGTTGTAAAGGTAAATAGTTATGATCCTCAGGAACCTTATGGATTGGAAGCTACTGATGGAAACCTGGATAAATGGAGACAAGTGTGGGATATCCTTCAAAATGGTTTTGAAAATGATGCAAATTATTACAGACTCGAAGGGAAGAACGAAAATGGTGAAATAGATAATTCTATTGAAGTACTTGTAGATATTGATAATCTGATTGATTATATGATAATAATCTTCTATACTGCTAATTTTGATGCCCCAGTTTCAAAATGGGAAAAAAATAAGGGACCTAAGAATTTCTATATGATAAAGAACAGGACAGACAAAAGGGATGGTTTTAAAATATTTATACATGATGCTGAAAATACATTAATAGTTGATCCTCCGAAAGGGAATGTTGGTATAGGTATATATGAAAACAGGGTAAATATAGGGAATATTGAAGGAGATGATAAAATGACAGTTACCAGTTTTAATTCATTTCATCCACAATGGTTGCATTATAAACTTTGTTATAATGAAAAATACCGTATAAGATTTACTGAACGTGCTAATAATCTTTTGAAAAATAATGGAATATTTACACAGGAGAATTGTGAGAGAATTTTTCGTTCTTCAGCTGAACAGATTGATATGGCAATTATTGCCGAATCGGCAAGATGGGGTGATTCAAAATATCGAACTAACCGTACAAAAGATGATGACTGGTTACCGGCAATCAATACAATCATTAATTCTTTTTTTAGCGAAAGAACTGATATTGTAATTAACCAGATAAATAATGATTTATTGCCAGTATCAGCTGATATTTCATTTATAAAATCTGATTATTTGAATAGTATATCAGTTTATCCCAATCCTACAAATGGACTGATAAATATCCTTAATCAATTTAACAATGAAATTTGTCATATTGAATTAATCAGCATTAGTGGTAAAAAAATATTTTCATTATCAAATATTGATAAAATGCATTCGATTGATTTAGGTTCTTATAATCTACAAAATGGTATGTACATTTTAAGAATAACAAGCAAAAATGAAATAACGAATCACAAAATACTTTTTCATAATAAATAATAAAGGACTAATAATTAATATTTTATTGTTGCAATTATTGATTTTTTATTATTTACGTGTGCTAACACAGCATATATCTCATTGCCGGTATCTAGCTATTTGATAAGTAAGTATTAATATGTAATTTGTAGGTTATGACAAGTATACAAAATATGTATCGGCAACAAGCCATATGCCGGAACCGTTGTGGCCAATGGTAAAAATATCAAATTGAATATATTTAGAAATAATCAATAAAGATTTTTTATGAAAAAAATAAAAAAGATTGGGTTAGCACTTGGTGGTGGCGCTATATTAGGTGCTGCCCATGTTGGAGTATTGAGAGCGATTGAGGAAGTTGACTTTGAAATAAATTATGTCACAGGAACTAGCATTGGGGCTTTTATTGCTGCTTTTGTTGCTTTTGGAAAAAAATGGAAAGAGATTGAGGAAGTAGTATTGAAATTAAAATGGATAGACATTACCAGCATATCTTTGTCACGATATGGCTTGTTGTCAAACGAAAAACTAGGCGAGTTAATCATAGAGAATATTGGGGATAAGAACATTGAAGATTCCAATATTCCCCTGGCAATTATTGCCACAGATGCTGCAAACGGCAAGAAAGTAATATTAGACAAAGGATCTGTTGCCAATGCTGTTATGGCTAGTACTTGTATTCCCGGAATATTTATACCTATCGAAAAGGACGATAGAATGCTTATTGATGGTGGAATTGTTGAAATTGTACCAATAAATACCATAAAACAAATGGGCGCTGAATTTGTAATAGGGGTTGATTTAAATGCAAAACATAAATATGAAAAGCCAGACAATATTCTTGACGTGATTTTGAATAGCTTTCATTTCATTTTGAAACAATCTGTTAAATTACAAAGCGAAGATGCTGATTTGCTGATTAAACCCGATTTGTCAGCATTTAACAAGTCTAATATGGATCAGGTTGAAAATATAATAAAAAAAGGTTATAACGATGCTAAAAAGTCATTGAAAAAATTGATATGACAAAACCGCTGGCTACAACAAACGGTATAGCTAATAAGGGTTTCAGTGGTTTGCGAAGCTCGGTAGTCTATTCCAAATTTTGTAGCGGTGGACAGGAACATAGCCCGCAATCCATGCTATCATATTGTCTTGATGACCAGTTTTTTTCAAAAAAATTCCCCATTAACTTTTAATTTTATGAGCTAAGTTAGTTTTATTTTATTAGTCATAAATTTTAATGCATTATACAAATTGCAAATTATTTTACCCCTCTGTCAGTCTTTCGACTGACATCTCCCCTAAAATTCAGGGGAGAATATAAAGAAACCCCGTGGTAGGGCATGAGAAATTATTATATTAAAAGCTATAGAATGCTATTATTTAATAAAAAGAAATTATATTATTAACCATGAAGTTAGAAGATTTTAACAGGATGAATAAAGAAATGCTATTTACAGTTGTCTTAAAAATTATTAAGAACATTTACAATATCTTATTTTATCCGTGTTATAAACAAAAACCCTGCTAATTAATAAAATTGCAGGGTTTGTTGTACCCGGGGCGGGACTTGAACCCGCACAACCAAAAAGGTCACTGGATTTTAAGTCCAGCGCGTCTACCAATTCCGCCACCCGGGCGACCTAAATATTTTTAGATTTATTGATTTAATGATTCAACGATTTAATTATTTGATGATTTAATTATTTGATGATTTAATTATTTGATGATTTAAAGATTTAATGATTTAAAGATTTAATGATTTAAAGATTTAATGATTTAAAGATTTAATGAATTAATGATTATTTAACCTTAATTTTGCTGTTTTTTTTGAAGAAGCGAATATTTTAGTTAATTCTTCTGCTTCAGCTAACAAAAAATTAATAGTTTCCTTTTTTACTATATCAGATTCATTTAAGATCTCAAGCCAAAATAGAGATTCGTCAATTTCTTCAACGACAATACATATTTTTGCATAGAATTCAGCATCAGATCTGGCTCTACAAGTTGCCCGATAATTTGAACCTGTTGAAGAAGATGATCGAAGTAATTGTCGCCCAATAACTTTAGCTTCATCTGTTTTTGGTAATATTTGAAAGAACGTAATAATATCTAAAACAAACCTTTTAGTTCTATCCTTTAACTGTTCTGAATACATAACCTAACTTTTTAAATCACATAATCAAGAATCAAAAATCAATAATTCTATAACTTATTTGAGCGAGAAACGGGACTCGAACCCGCGACCCCGACCTTGGCAAGGTCG
The DNA here is from genome assembly GCA_964496465.1 of uncultured Bacteroidales bacterium. Taxonomy (GTDB): domain Bacteria; phylum Bacteroidota; class Bacteroidia; order Bacteroidales; family CAYFUP01; genus CAZBZX01. Next base: position 4 of record CAZBZX010000204.1, on the reverse strand, counting down.
TGCT
>CAZBZX010000203.1:0-7830 GCA_964496465.1 uncultured Bacteroidales bacterium | reverse complement strand
AGCTCCAACAACTGATAAAAAATTCATGCGTTCTGGTTCTATCCAGCTTACTTCCAGGTATCCTAAAATTGCCATTGTTATAAAAGTAATAATTGGATTATTGGTTATAATAATACTTACTTTATTTGCTTCTAAGTATTTTAATGCAAGAGAAATGGAAGTATAGGCAATTAATGTATTCACCCCAAGAAAAATTAAAAGTAAAATATATTTATAAAATAAAACCGATAAAATAGAATACTCAGCAAAAAAAGAAAAAACTAAAGCAGGTAATCCAAAAATGACCAAATTTAACTGATTCACAGGATATTTCTTTACTAATCCTTTTTGAGTTAAAGCATAAGCTGTCCAGGAAACAGCTCCAAAGATTACCCATAATACTCCTTTATTATATAGTTTTTCACTATCTGAAAATGCTTGTAATTGTTGAGAATAAAATAACAGTAACCCTGCTAAAGCTAACATAAAACCTATTGATTGTTTGAGATTGACTCTTTCCTTATAAAAAATAAATCCAGTAGCTGCTAATAATATCGGGCCAAATTGAATAAAAACCTGAGAGTTATTAGGTGTTGTATTTCTTATTCCAAGCATAAAGCCTAAATAATTCATGCCTAAAAAGAATCCTGCTAACAAAGAAAGAAATGGAGGCTTTTTTATAATATTTAAATCCCTTGGTTTTTTAAATAAAACAATTATAAATAATAAGCTAAATGCAACAATAAATCTAAACCAAACAACTGTTTCGGGAGAAACTTTAGCTACAACAATTTTTAACAAAATAGCTAAAAATCCCCAGCATAAAACCGCGATTAAAGCAAACGTTACTCCTTTTTTTGTATTATTCGTTGTTTCCATTTTTACTAATGTACAAAGATATAATATCACAGGTTATAATTTCTTATTTCGAATCGCTAATAAAATAATTCGTATTTTTAAATACGTAAAAATAAATTATGGATGTTGTTACCTTAATCTTTATAGCCATTGGACTTTCATTTGATTCATTTGCCGTGTCTGTTTCATGTGGATTAATTCTAAAGGAAATAAATTTTCGTCAAGCTATCAGATTTTCATTACCACTTGCTATTTTACAGGCGATAATGCCAGTAATTGGTTGGTTTGCAGGAAAGTTAGTACGAGAATACATAATAGATATTGATCATTGGGTAGCCTTTATACTGCTAGTTATTATCGGAATTAAAATGATAATTGAGAGCCGGAAAGAAGCACAAAATAAAAATATTAATCCATTGAATTTATGGATTAATTTAGGTTTGGGCTTTGCTACAAGTATAGATGCATTAATTATAGGAGTGAGCTTTGCATTATTTGAAATTAACATTTATCTTGTTGTTGTTATTATTGGTTCAATAACATTTTTGGTTGCAATGCTTGGAGTTTTGTTTGGTAAAAAAACCGTATACAAATTTGGAAAAAAAATGGAGCTTTCTGGTGGTGTATTACTTATATTAATTGGGTTTAAAATTTTAATCGAACAGCTTTTTTTCAGTTAAATAAAATTATATAAGCTTCATAATCAATTAACTTGATAAGTGATTTTATTATAATTATTTCGTACATTGCTAATTATAAATTATGAGATATATAAAAGCTTTTAAATCTATTTCTTAAGATAAAGAAAACACTAAGAAATTAATACCGTATATCCATTAAGTAAAAAATTTAATTAAATTTGAAATATTAATAATGAAAACCCGGTTATGATGCGTGTATATTTAATCATCTTTTTGGTTTTTTCGTTTTTTATTACATCCAATTTAAACTCCCAGAATAGTAAAATTAAGTTTAAAGCTTTTACTGTTGAAGATGGTTTAGCAAATAATGAAGTGAATGCTTTTTGTCAGGATAACGATGGATATATATGGATTGCTACATCAGATGGATTATCAAAATTCGATGGTTATACATTTACTAATTATATAAATAGTATTAAAGATTCTATCAGTATAAGCAATAATCTGGTTAAAACTTTGATAATTGATTATAATGGTAACCTATGGGCCGGTACACAAAATGGTTTAAACAGGTATATTGAAGAAATAGATGGTTTTGAAAATTACTTTGCAGAAGTGAGTGAGCTTGATTATGATGTTCATGACTTAGCTATTGATATTGATAGCGCTTTAGTAATCGCAAGTGCATTCGGTTTGCATAAATACAATAAAGAAACAAATTCTTTAGAAGCATTTTTCCCGGACAAGCTAAATACATATGGTGCAGAGAATACTATGTCTGCAATTGAAATATTAAAAAACGGAGATGTATTAATTGGTGCTATGTGGAAAGGATTCTATTATTATCATCGCAAGAAAAAAAGGTTTATAGAATATGCCCCGATTGAAAACGATCCATATAGCGTTTTATCTCTTCAAGTAAGAAGTCTGTCAGTTGGAAAAAATGAAGAACTATGGATTGGTAATTATTGGGATGGGTTGCAATTATTTGATCCTGAATCAGAAAAATTTTATTCCTTCATTCACGATCCTGATAATCCAAATAGTCCAAGTGACAATAATATTTTTAGGCTATATGTTGACAACAGCAATAATGTATTAATAGGATGTGAAAAAGGATTAACAATTTATAATCCGGATGAAAAAATATTTAAGCGCTATTATAACGATGAATTTGATAAAGAATCTGTTTCTGAAGATAAAATCAGAGGAATTTTTCAAGATATTCAAGGAAATCTGTGGGTTGGTCATTTAACAAAAGGAATTAGTTTTTCCACCTATAATTACAATAAAGGATTTACACATATTTTTAAAGACCCTCTTGATAATAATAGTTTATCATATAATGTTGTTGCCGGTATTCTAGAAGATAGTAAAGGAAATTACTGGTTTGCTACCGATGGTGGAGGACTGAATCAATATAAACCTCATGAAGATAAATATATTCATTACAGGCATGATCCAAATGATAACACAACAATAGGGCATGATGCAGTTTTAGCTATTTTCGAGGATGCTGACGGGAATATCTGGACAGGAAGCTATATGGGAGGATTGGGACTACTTGATGTGAACACAGGAAAATTTAAAAATTTCAGGCACAATCCAAATAATCCTAACAGTTTAATATTTGATGATGTTAGATTTATAACCGAAGATTATAATAAAAATCTATGGATATCCGCACATGGAAAAGGAGTGACTAAATTCGACAGGAAAAATAATGTATTTACTAATTTTACTGTTAATGCTGAAGATCCTGATAAAAGAATACTGAATGAATGGGTATGGCCATTACTTATTACTGGAAATGTTATATGGGTAGGGTCAGTTGATGGTTTATACAGTATAAATTTACTAACAGAAAAAGTTGGCCGCTCTTTCAACAAAAATCCAAATGACCCTACAAGTTTAAGTAATAATAGAATTCAATGTTTGTTTTTTGATACAAGAGGTAATTTTTGGGTTGGCACTGAGGGAGGTCTAAATAAATTCAATTTTGCTGATTCAACATTTAAGGTTTACACAAAAAATGATGGTCTTGCCAATGATTTTATCAAAGCAATTTTAGAAGATAATGAAGGAAATTTATGGATTTCAACAAACAAAGGAATTAGCAAATTCAATACTGAAACGAATTCATTTAAAAATTATGATTCAAATGATGGTTTGCAAGGTGATATATTTGTTCCACGATCGGCGTACAAAACCCATACTGGTGAATTTATGTTTGGCGGTTTAAACGGCTATAATATCTTTAAACCTGAAGAAATTAAAGACAATGAATTTATTCCAAATGTTATTATTACCAATTTCAAACTTTTTAATAAAGATGTTGCAATTGGTGGTAAAAAATCTCCCCTAAAAAAACACATTAGCAAAACCAAAGAAATTAGGCTGAATTATAAGCAAAATGTAATTACTTTTGAATATGTTGCTCTTAACTATATTCAACCTGAGAAAAATCAATATGCCTATATCCTGGAAGGATTTGATGAGAAATGGAACTATGTCGGAACAGAAAGAAAAGCTTCATACACTAACCTGGATCCTGGAAGCTATGTATTTAAAGTAAAAGCTTCGAATAATGATGGTATTTGGAATGAAGAAGGAGCTTCAATATTAATTACAGTAATACCTCCATTTTATCGCACTTTTTGGTTCTTTTTAATTATACTGGTGCTTTTAAGTGGTATAATAATGACCATTGTAAAAATAAGAAATAGTGTTATAAAAGAAGAAAAAAGACTACTTGAAGAAAAAATACAAGAAGCTGTTAATCAAGTTGAAGAAAAAAAACAAGAAATAGAGTCTCAAAATCAAGCTTTACTTGAAAAACATAAAGAAGATGAAATTAGAAACTGGGCTTCAGAGGGCATGGCAAAATTCGGGGATTTATTAAGAGAGGATAATAAAGATCTTGAAAAATTCTCTTTTACAATAATTAGCGAGCTGGCAAAGTTTTTGAATGCACATGTAGGCGCTTTATTTATTAAAAATGACGATACTGATGAAATTTATTATGAATTGAAAGCTGCAATAGCCTATGGTAAACAAAAGGTTATAAAGAAAAAAGTAGGTATCGGAGAAGGACTTATTGGTTCATGTGCATTTGATAAAAAGACCATTTATTACACAGAAATACCTGAAGAATATGTTAAAATTTCATCAGGGCTGGGTGAAGCGCCGCCAAAAAGTTTATTAATAGTTCCTTGTACATTTAACGAAGATGCATTTGCCATAATTGAGTTAGCATCCTTAGAATTAATTGATGAATATAAAATTAATTTTCTTGAAGAGTTAGGAGAAAAATTAGCATCTACTGTTAGTATTGTTAAGAATAATGAGCGGACTAACCGGCTTTTGGAAAAATCTAATGAGCAAGCAAATGAATTAATTACCAGCGAAGAAGAATTAAGGCAAAATCTTGAAGAAATGAGAGCAACTCAGGAACAATCTGATAAAAGGGAAAAAGATTTACAAGAAGAAATTGAAAATCTCAGGGAAGAAAACATTTCTTTAAGAAAAAAAATAAGGGAAACAACATCAAAGTAACTAAAAATTTGTATTATATCATATAATCACTATATTTATGACGAAACCATATTAAAAGAATTCAATTGAGCATAACTAAACCTAATATTAAGGCATGTAAATTAAAGCATGCCTTTTTTTTATTGTTAACCTAAAAATTTAAAACAATGACTAGAATTCGAAAAATAATTCTTGATGAAAAAGAAATGCCAAGGCAATGGTACAATTTGGCAGCAGACATTAAGGTTCCTCCGTACATGAGCCCTGATGGACCAGTACCACCAGAAGCCTGGGCTCCCGTCTTTCCAATGAACTTAGTAGAACAGGAATACAGTACACAAAGGTGGATTGATATTCCGGAAGAAATTTTAGAGCTTTTAACCCGATGGAGACCCTCTCCTTTGCATAGAGCATATGATCTGGAAGAAGCGCTTGGTACACCTGCAAAAATTTATTATAAAAATGAAAGCGTTTCCCCTGCAGGTAGTCATAAACCAAATACCGCTGTTGCCCAGGCATGGTATAATAAACAATTCGGGATTGAAAGGCTAACTACCGAAACAGGTGCCGGACAATGGGGAAGTGCATTAGCTTTTGCTTGCTCATTGATAGGTCTGGAATGTAAAGTATTTATGGTTAGAATTAGTTTCGATCAAAAACCATTTCGAAAATTAATGATGGCAACATGGGGAGCTAATTGTGTTGCCAGTCCAAGTAATGAAACTAAATTTGGACAATCAATACTTGAAAAATTTCCTGATACACCCGGAAGTTTAGGCATGGCAATTAGTGAAGCAATTGAACAAGCTGTTACCGACCCAACTGGCAAAACAAGATATTCTTTAGGAAGTGTTACTAATTTTGTTTGTTTACATCAAACGATTATTGGCCTTGAAACTAAAAAACAACTTGAAAAAGCCGGAGAAAAGAAAGCTGATATTATAATTGGATGTGCTGGCGGTGGTAGTAATTTTGCCGGATTAGCCTTTCCATTTGTTTATGATAAAATAAATGGTGCAGATATTGAAATTATTCCAGTTGAGCCAGCATCTTGCCCAACTATGACAAGGGCTCCTTATGTTTATGATAATGGAGATACTGCTATGATGGTTCCTCTTGTGGCTATGTATTCATTAGGACACAATTTTGTACCTCCTCCAATTCATGCAGGGGGTTTACGATACCATGGAATGTCTCCACTAGTGAGTAAAGCCATTGTCGATGGATTATTAACACCAAGGTCAATTCATCAAATAGAATGTTATGAAGCCGGTTTGCTTTTTGCAAAAACTGAAGGTATAATTCCAGCTCCTGAAACTACCCATGCTATTGCGGCAGCAATTCAGGAAGCTAAAAAAGCAAAAGAAGAAGGGAAAGAAAAAGTGATACTTTTCAACTTCTCAGGACACGGATTAATGGACTTAATGGGATATGATAAATACTTGACAGGTCAATTATCTGACTATGAATTACCTGATGAAGTAATTAAAGAAAACCTTGAGGCATTAAAAGGATATCCTCTTCCTCAAGTATAAAAAATAAAATCTAGTTTATAAATAAAAGATTGTCAATTTGATATATTCGAACATTGACAATCTTTTTTTATTTAAATGCAATAGCATGAAGAATATCAACCTTAAAATGCAACTGACAATTTATTTTGCTGTCATTAATAAAAAAATGAAAATATGTGTAAAATCCACATTTTAACTCTTATTGGCTTTTTCATTTTATCTATAACCTATTCCCAGGAAAATAAAACATACACCTTTGGATTTAAAACTGGATATTCAAAATTGAGTCAGAAAGATGAATTAATTTCACCTTTTATTTATTCAAAAGATTATATCCCATTTCAGCTTACTTATTGGGAGGAGAATTCTAAAAAATTAGAAATAGTTGATCTTTCTTATTGTAATATCCAACTCAAACATACTGAATTATACCCTAATTATATCAATTATACAGGTTTGTATTTTGATTACAATCACTATCGAAAGTCATTTAACCTGATAAAGGATGAATTTACAATTACTCCTGGTATAGGGATAAGTGGACATTATTACAATAAACAGCAATTTTATTTTACTAAAAATTTTACCAATGATTATTTAATAAATAACAAACAGCATGAATTGGTAATGTCAATTCATTTGACTGGTTATACAACATATAAAATAAATGAAAAGAATAAATTTATATGTACTATTGATATTCCTATTCTTGCATACATAATACGCCCAACCTATTCATCAAGAACTGATTGGAGTTTTAAATCGAATAATTTTAAAACTTTAAACTCCTATTTCTTATCCAATATAAAAGCTGATTATTTTTACTCATTTACTGAACATCTTTTAATGAGTTTCGGAATTGATTTTCACTACTATACAGTATCATTCCCCTATCAATATAATTCTCTAATAAAAAGTATAAAAACAGGTATTTATTATGCATTCTAGAATCATTATAATATATATATTCATAGGGTTTCTATTTTTATATTCCTGTGAAAAAACCTTTGTGGGAGATAATCCTGAAAGTACAAATATTAACAATTTTGAAATATTATGGAATGATTTTGACCAACATTATTCGCGGTTTATATATAAAGGAATTGATTGGGATTCTATTTATAATGTTTACAAACCATTGGTTAATAATGATCTATCAGAGCAACAATTTTTTAATCTTTTAGCAAACATGATTGCAAATTTAAAAGATAACCATGCAATTCTAGAATCTGATTTTAAATTTTATAGTTATAGTAAATCGAATTATCAGTATAACTTTAATATTTCAACAATTGAAACAAACT
>CAZBZX010000202.1:0-7836 GCA_964496465.1 uncultured Bacteroidales bacterium | reverse complement strand
GCTCGCGGGAGAGCAGGACAATCACGATCAGCAGGAAGATGTAGCTCAAGAAGTCGCAAAACCAGGAAAACCAATTATTGCTATAATTATGGCTGGCCGGCCTATCACTTTCGAAAATTGTTTGCCTTATTTTGATGCACTATTATTTGCCTGGCATCCAGGCACAATGGCTGGTCCGGCTATCTCAGATATCATTTTTGGTGTCGAATCACCATCGGGGAAATTACCCGTTACGTTCCCAAGAGTTGTTGGTCAAATACCAATTTATTATGCTCAAAAAAGTTCCGGGAAACCGGCTACTGATGAAACATGGGATAGAATGTACGATATTCCGGTTGAAGCAGTTCAATACTCCTTAGGAAATACAAATCATTATATCGATTATGGTTTTGAGCCACTCTATCCTTTTGGATATGGACTTAGCTATACTACATTTGAATATTCTGATATTCAGGTTTCTTCTCAGGAAATAAATTTAAATGATTCTATTGCAATATCAGCAGTTATTAGAAATACAGGAAATGTCGAGGCTTATGAAACTGTGCAACTTTATATTCGCGATTTAGTTGGTAGCAGGACCAGGCCTGTAAGGGAATTAAAAGGATTTAAAAAGATAAAGATAAAACCTGGTGAAAATATTCAAGTAGAATTTATTATTCATACAAATAATTTGGCTTTTTGTAACGATAAAATGCAAATAGTGACTGAACCTGGCGAATTTCATGCATGGATTGGCGGGAGTTCGAAGGCGGATTTAAAAACGAGTTTTAAAATAATTAAATAAACATGAAAATAAATACAGGATATATTTTAAGAGTTACACTAATTGTAGCCTTAGGTGGATTTTTAATGGGTTTTGACGCTTCAGTTATTTCAGGGGTAGTTAAATTTATTGAACCACAATTTAATCTTTCAAAAATTCAATTAGGTTGGGCTGTTAGTTGCTTAACGCTTACTTCAACATTGGCCATGATGGTTGCTGGCCCATTAAGCGACTCCTATGGAAGAAAAATTATACTATCCTGGGCAGCAATATTATATGCTATTTCAGCAGCGTTTTCTGCCATAGCTCCATCTTTTACTTTTCTGGTTATTGCCAGAATGATAGGTGGTTTTGGTGTTGGAGCCTCACTAATTATTGCTCCTATGTATATTGCTGAGATATCACCGCCTAAGATACGGGGAACAATGGTTTCTTTTAATCAGCTGAATATTGTTTTAGGTATTTCTGTGGCCTTTTTTACAAACTATTTAATTCTAAAATTAGGGAAATCAGATGCCCATTGGACCCAAGTTTTAAAATTTAGTGAATACAATTGGCGTTGGATGTTAGGCCTGGAAACTTTGCCAGCAATTATGTATTTTGGATTTTTATTTTTTGTTCCTGAAAGTCCACGATGGTTAGCAATGAAAGGAAAATATGATAAGGCCCTTTCCATTATGACAAAAGCAAGTTCGGCAGAAAAGGCAAGAGCCGAATTTGAAATAATAAAGCAAAATATCTCAGGCAGTGAAGTAAAGGAAAAAATTCCATTTTCTGACCTTTTTAAACCAGCTTTAAAATTGGTTTTGATCATCGGTATTGTAATAGCAATTACACAGCAAATAACTGGAATTAACTCAGTTTTCTTTTATGCTCCAATGATATTTGAACAATCCGGTATAGGAACAGATGCTTCATTTTCTCAAGCTATTTTAGTTGGTATAACGAATCTTGTATTTACTCTTGTAGCCATTTGGTTAATTGATAAATTAGGAAGAAAACCATTATTAATGATTGGCTTATCAGGAATAGTAATTTCAATGTTTGTTCTTTCAATAGGGTTTAATTCTGCCAGGTATGAAATTAAAAACGAAAATATAGTTGAATTTGTTGAAGCTCCGATATATAATAAATTAACATCGATACAAGATAAAGTGTTTAAAAGCGATGTTGAATTTAAAAATGCATTAAAAGAAGTGTTGGGTGAGAATGATGTTAAAATATATGAAACACTAATTATTGCAAAATCAATTTCTATTAATCCAATAATGATATTAATTGGAATTTTAGGTTTTGTTGCTTTTTTTGCTGTATCAATTGGCCCGATTATGTGGGTCTTATTTAGTGAGCTATTTCCTAATAAAATAAGGGGATTGGCAATTTCATTCATCGGATTTATAAATTCAGCAGTAAGTTTTTCTGTTCAGCTAGTATTTCCCTGGGAATTGTCCAAATTGGGAAACGCTGCAACATTTATGATTTATGGAGTATTTGGAGCAATTGGACTTATTTTTATTGCCATTTATTTACCCGAAACTAAGGGAAAATCATTAGAGGATTTAGAAAAACAATTAGTTAAATAAAACTAAACTTATTATTATGAAAAGTTTTTTATACACCATTTTCATTATTATCATAGGATTAATGATTGTATCATGTTCAGTTGATAATAAACCAGTTAAAGTTGAGCTAAAACAGAAGAATGGAAAATATGTGCTTTACAGGAAAGGTAAACCTTATTATATTAAAGGGGCAGGTTGTGAATTTGGGACAATTGAAAACTTGGCAAGCCATGGAGGTAATTCTTTAAGAACGTGGCGTACAGAAAATGGAAAAGAAACCGCAAAACAAATTTTAGATAAAGCACAGGACAATGGTTTAACAGTGACGATGGGACTTGAAATTGGGAGGGAAAGGCATGGATTTAATTATAATGATACAGCCTGGGTAAAAAAGCAATTTGATTATGTTAAGGGTGAAATTTTGAAATATAAAGACCACCCTGCATTGTTGGCATGGGGAGTGGGTAATGAGTTAAATCTTGAATATTCCAACAAAAAAGTGTGGGATGCTGTGAATGAAATTGCTAAAATGATACATGAAGTTGACGGTAAACACCCTGCTACCACAATGCTTGCAGGAATTGGGAAAAATGAAGTTGATTATATCAGGAAGAATTGTCCTGATATAGACTTTTTATGTATTCAAATGTATGGTGATATTGAAAATCTTGAACAACGAATTAAAGATGCGGGATATAATGGACCTTATGTTGTAACAGAATGGGGAGCGACCGGCCATTGGGAAGTAGCTACAACGGAATGGGATATCCCAATTGAGCAAACCAGTTCTGAAAAAGCTGAAGCAATTTCCCGAAGATGGAATAATAATATTATTTCTAACCAAACTCAATGTTTGGGTTCTTATGTTTTTCTTTGGGAACAAAAGCAGGAGAGAACACCAACCTGGTATGGATTGTTTCTTGAAACCGGAGAAGAAACAGAAGCTATTGATGTAATGGAACATGCATGGACTGGAAAATGGCCAGATAACAGGGTGCCGCAAATAGATTATATTAAGTTGGATAATAAAACCCGTTACGATAATGTTCATTTAAATCCTGGTAAAGAATATATTGTTGAATTTAATGCAAATGATATTGATGGGGATTCACTAACTGTAAAGTGTGAAATATTACCTGATGTTTCAGATTCTTGGGGATTAGGAGGCGATTTTGAAAACCGGCCGGAGACTATTTTTAAAATGGAAGATGTAAAATACACTGGAAAAATAGTTATAAAAGCTCCTGAAAAATCAGGACCTTATAGAGTATTTGTATATATTTTTGATGGTCATAATAATGCTGCATATGCAAATGTTCCATTTTTTGTTGATGAAATAAAATAGCTAAAAATTGAATGTTTAATTGCTAATGGATAAGAATAGCTTTTTCATAGGTAATGGTTTAGTTACAAAAAACGCCTCTTTGGTTAATGGGCGTTTTGTTGAAATTAAAGGGGAAAAATATTATAAGATTGAGGGTTTTAATAATATGTCCCCTTTTTTTATTAGCATAGTTAGTAGTTCCGATCATTGGATGTTTATTTCAAGTAATGGCGCACTTACAGCAGGTAGAAAAAATCCCGATAATGCATTATTTCCATATTATACTGATGATAAAATTTCTGACAATGTTAATATTACCGGTAATTTGTCTTTATTTTTTATAAAAAAGAATAATAGAACATATTTTTGGGAGCCATTTTCAATAAATCAACAAAGTATTTATACTATCACCAGGAACTTATATAAAAATGTTATTGGTAATAAAATCATTTTTGAAGAATTTAATCATAACCTTGAGATCGGCTATCAATATACTTGGTGTAACTCTGAGAAATTTGGGATTATTAAAAATTCAGAAATTATTAATAAATCAAAGGATGTAATTCATATAGAAGTTTTGGATGGTATTCAAAATATTTTACCTTATGGAATTACTAGAGTTTTTCAAAATATGTATAGCAATTTGGCTAATGCTTATAAGAAAAACGAATTAATACCTGACTCAAAGATTGGAATTTATTATCTGAGTTCTATACCTACAGATAAAGCTGAACCTAGCGAAGGATTAAAAAGCACAATGGTATGGTCAACAGGTTTAGAAAATTGTAAAGTTTTACTTTCATCAAACCAGGTTGAAAAATATAGAAAAGGAGAAAAAATATACCAGGAGGAAGATGTAAGGGCAAGTCGTGGCGCTTATTTATTAAATAGTGAATTTTCTTTAAATTCAAATGATTCTAAGCATTGGAATTTGATAGCTGATGTAAATAAAGATATTAGTGACATAAAAAAGGTTGAGAAAATTATTAAAAGAGGAGAAAATATTGAAAAAGTCTTAATTGATGATATTTATCGTGGAACAGAGAATCTGATTAAAATTACAGCTAATGCGGATGGGATCCAGATCACTAAAAATGAATTGGTTTCAATGAGGCATTTTTCAAATGTTTTATTTAATGTGATGCGAGGTGGAATATTCAATGAAAATTATTCAATATATAAACCAGATTTTTTAAGTCATCTCGAGAAATTTAATAAAGAGATTTTTAAAAAGTTCAGTATATTATTTAACAACCTAAATGATAAATTTCAACTTAATGAACTGATAGAGATTGCTGAAAAAAGTAATAATATTGATTTATTAAGAATTTGTTACGAGTATTTACCTTTAACTTTCAGCCGTCGACATGGAGATCCCAGTCGACCCTGGAATTTATTTTCTATTGAAACTAAGAATAGTGATGGTTCAAAATCTTTAAACTATCAAGGCAATTGGAGAGATATTTTTCAAAACTGGGAGGCACTGAGTTTCTCATTTCCTGAATTTATTGAAAGCATGATTTGTAAATTTGTAAATGCCTCAACCATTGATGGATATAATCCATATCGAATCACCAATGAAGGTATTGACTGGGAAATTATCGATCCACATGATCCATGGTCAAATATTGGATATTGGGGCGATCATCAAATAATATATTTACAAAAGCTAGTAGAATTATCTCATCAGTTTCATCCTGGAAAGCTTCAGGAATTTCTGGTTAAAGACATGTTTGTTTATTCAAATGTACCTTATAAATTAAAAACATATGACTTACTAATAAAGGATCCTAGAAATTCAATTGATTTTGATGAACCCTTGCAAAGTTTAATTAATACCAGGGTTGAAAAAATTGGTGCTGATGGCAAATTGTACTGGACCAAGAATAATCAGATATATAAAGTTAATCTAACAGAGAAATTATTAATATCTATACTAGCAAAACTATGCAATTTTCTACCAGAAGGCGGTATCTGGATGAACACTCAACGACCAGAATGGAATGACGCAAATAATGCTCTCGTAGGAAACGGCTTATCAATGGTTACATTATATTATTTAAAAAGAACAATAACGTTCTGGATAAATATAGTTGACTCTTCAACAATTGATAAAATAAAGGTTTCTGAGGAAATAATAGAATTTTTATGGACAATTAAAAATGTTTTTGAAAAGAATAGTTCATTATTGAATAATACATTCACTAATTTCAATAAAAAAGAAATTATAGACAACCTGGGAATGGCAGGAAATGATTATAGAAATCAGGTTTATAGCAATGGATTCTCAGGAAATATGAAAAGCATTGAGAAATTTCAACTGATTGAATTTTTTGAATTGACACTTCAATATATTGATCACTCTATAAGAGCAAACAAAAGAAATGATGGGTTATATCATGCATATAATATCATGAATTTTAAAAATGATCATGAAGTTGAAATTCAGCATTTATATGAGATGTTAGAAGGACAAGTTGCTATTTTAGGTTCCGGGTATTTAAATAGTGATGAAACTGTTGAAATACTTGATTCATTGAGGAAAAGTAAATTATATCGGGAAGATCAAAATAGTTATCTTCTGTATCCAAACAGACAGCTTAAAAAGTTTATGGATAAAAATAGTATTCCGATAGAATTATTAAAGAAATCAAAACTATTATTGAAACTTATTAAGGATAATAATACACAAATTGTTAATCAAGATATTACTGGGGAAGTTCATTTTTCTGGTGATTTTAGAAATAATAATGATGTACAAAAAGCATTAAGAAATTTAGATGCGGAGAAATATGCAGAATTAGAAAAAAAAGAAAGTCAGATTATTTCAGACATTTTTGAGCAGGTTTTTGATCATAGAATTTTTACTGGGAGATCAGGAACATTTTATGGTTATGAAGGCTTAGGATGCATTTATTGGCATATGGTATCGAAATTATTACTGGCTGTTCAGGAAAATTATTTCAGAGCAATAGATTCAGAAGCTAATCCTGAACTTATTGAAAAACTTAAAAAATATTATTACGAAATAAAAGATGGGATTGGTGTTAATAAGTCTCCTGATCAGTATGGCGCATTCCCTACAGAACCATATTCACACACACCTGGCGATGGAGGAGTTAAACAACCCGGAATGACAGGCCAGGTAAAAGAAGATATTCTCAGCCGTTTTGGTGAGTTAGGTATTTGCATTAAAGAAGGGGAAGTTCATTTTAATCATACCCTTTTGAATTCAAGCGAATTTTTAAAAATAGAAAAAGAATTTACGTTTTATAATATACATAACAATAAAGAGACCATTCAATTGAAGGAGGCTTCACTTGCCTATACTTTTTGTCAGGTTCCGATAGTTTATCAATTATCTGCATCTAATGAAATACTGATCTTATACAAAAATGATAAATTAGAAAAGGTAAATGGAAATAAATTAAACCAGCAAGCAAGTGCTAATTTGTTCTCCAGGAATGGTGAAATAAAAAGAATTACAGTTAATATTAATAATTTAGGATAAACTTTTAATCTAATTAGAATAATTTCTCACAGTTAAGTGGTAAGTTGATCATCTGATGCTTAAGTAAATTTTAACAAATATCTACCTTATAATTTACTGTTGTCAATAAAAAATAATTTTTTTTACTTTTTTTTTGAATTGTTTATTATAAATCGGTTTATTTACGCCTTCATAATAGTTAATTAATATAAAACACATAAAATGAAAAAATACAGTAAATTTATTTTCATAGCCATAACAGTTTATCTAATTAATCAATATTCTTATTCTCAAACAGTGACGCCATCTGTTGATGGTGATGTTTATACATTAGAAGCAGGTAATATTGTTTTTAAAGTTGATGCGGCTTTTGGTGCAAGGATAACATCTTTTAAAGTGGATGATGAGGAAGTTTTATATTTGGATCCTTCTACAGATATGATCGGATCAGTATTGTGGCCATCACCGCAAGCTGAATGGAATTGGCCCCCATTAACTGCCTTAGACAGCGATCCATATTCGGGTGGAATTAATGGAAATAAAATTATTTTAACAAGTGATGAAGATCCAAGTACAAATCTTGTATTTCGTAAGACTTATTTTGCTGATGAAGAAGATGCGTCGGTTACAATTACTTATTCAATTATAAATATGGGAAGTTCAGCAACAAGTAAATCAGCATGGGAAGTAACACGCG
>CAZBZX010000201.1:0-7851 GCA_964496465.1 uncultured Bacteroidales bacterium | reverse complement strand
AAGTTGTTTACTAATTTATCTAAAGCAAGCTTCGATTGCAGTACATTAAAAACTGATGTCAGGTAATTATTCTGGGCCTGTAAATAATTGTTGCTTGCCAGTGTTAAATCAAGACTTGAAATAATTCCCTGGTTATATTTTCTTTCATAATTGGTATATACATCTTTGGCTATTTGCATATTTTCCTTTTGCAATAAATAATTTTCAGTAGCATTTTTTAAATTATAACGGTATTGCTTTTCCTGAAGAGTTAATTGATTTAAAACTATTTCTTTGTAGGTTTTAGATTTTTCTAAACCTATTTTAGCTTCCTGCAATTTTGCATTGCGGCCTCCACTTGTAAAAATTTGCCATGAAAGGTTAACTCCTATAAGGTTTTTAGGATTCATATCAAAATCAGTAGTTTTTATTTTTTCGTTATGATTATAAAAACCAGCAATAGTAGGTAAATAGCTCATTTTTTGCATATTCACCATTTTTTCGCTTAATGATTCCTGTGTATTTATTAATTGAAAATCGATGTTATTTTCAAAACTGAAAGCAATTAGAAATGAATTTTGAAGATCAATTTTTTCAATGGTTTCTTCCAATTTATTTGTTAGTGTAATATTTGCATCTGGATTTAATCCCAACTGAAAACGTAAAGAATTATAATTCATTTCAAGATTTCTGTCTAATGCTTTCCTTGTATTTTCAAGCATTGATAATGAAATTTGTATTTGCTTCACATCTGCTTCTTCTGCCATTCCAACTTTTAACAATGCCTTAGTTTTTTCAACTGTTTTTTCAAGGTTAAAATAATTTTCATCCACAATTTTTTTCGATTCTTCTGATAATAACACCATATAATAAGCAAATGAAACAATCTCTTTTACATCATTTTTTGTTTTATCCAAGCTCTGACTGGCCATCTTTTCAGCTAATTTTGCAGTTTGAATCCCTATTATATACTGACCGTTAAATATAAGTTGCGATACCTGTAATTTAGCAGACATCTGATCCGACATCAGAATAGTGGTGGCAGGCATCATCGCCTGAAGCTGCCCGTCATAATAATTTCCTGCAGAATGATTGTAAAGGTCCTGTGCAGTAACCCCTGATAATCCAGCTTGTGGTATTCCCGGGAAGGCATTAAGTGTTTGAGTTGCTGCTTCATTCATCTGTTCCGGTGTGAATGTATAATCTCCAGATCCGCCAAATTGGAATTCCAATTCATAGTTAAAATAATTGATATAATCCATTCCTACTTCTGCTTGAGGCAACCCAGCTGAAATTGCTTGCCATGTTTTCTTTTCGCTTGCATCAACATCATATTGAGCACTTTTTATTAACCTATTATTTTCCATTGCATATGTCTTTGCTTCTTCTAACGAAAAATTATAAGCATCTTCTGTTTGTCCAAAACCATTTAATTTCAATGCAAATAATATCATTAATAAACAAAAATTAAACTTTTTCATATTTACATTATATTTATATTTTCAATTTGATCTTTATATTTTTCATATTCTTTAATACCGTTTTCATTCGATATCCCCCTAATATGATATTCCATTAATTGTTTCATTGATTCTGAATTAAGTATTTCTTCCCGTGTAATAATTTCACTATCCATTAATGAGTCAATTCTTAAAACATATAATTTGGCTATCAAATCAACATTTAAATCTTCTCTGTACAATCCTTCTTTTTTACCTTTTTTTAAATTATCTAATACCGATTTAAATATTTTAGCATGATTTCTTGCACTAGCTCTTTTAAACACTTCAGGATGATATTTTTTTAAATCGTATTCAACACTTGGATTATGCTCCTTTAGCATTTTTTGCATAATTTGGTTTACAAGCAATAATAATTGTATAGCATTTAGTTTATTTGAATATAAGGCCATAAAGTTTTTATCATTTTCTTGTTCATGCATTTCAACAATTTTCTCAACTAAATCGTCTTTATCTTTAACATATTGGTAAAGTGTTTTTTTCGAAATCCCTAACTCTTTAGCTACATCGTCCATTGTAACACTTTTTATTCCAAATTTTTGGTACATTGCCTTAACTTTAACTAGTATTTTTAATAAATCTTCATTCATATTATTTCATTTAAAAACTAAAGAAACAAAAATACAAAAAAAGTTTCCTAAGTTCTAGGTTTTATTTGTTAAATTATTATTAAAAATTATTTATCCCATCAAAAGACGTATATACACTAAAAATATTTCAATAAAAAGGATATTTTCTTAATAACCAGTCCAAATATAAATCAGAATAAATTTTTAAAGAAAAAAAAATCGATGAATGGGACAAAATTAAGGATGAGTAACTATATAAATCAGGTGAAATTATTTCTTAATAAAAACCACCTTAATTATTATTTGAAGAATGGCAACGCATGCCCCGGCTAGAAACGCCCAATGTATTCCACCCATTCCGTAAAATATACCTATTATTAATGGGCCAACTGTTTGTCCTAACCTAAGAACCACACTATTTATGCTCATAAAAGCAGCACGTTCTTTCATTGGTGCCAAGCCAACCATATAATTCTGCACTGTTGGAATTAACATACCTTGCCCTAAACCAAATAATAGTACCGGGAAAATAATCATGATCCAAGTTGAGGCGCCACTTAATATGAACATGCAAACTGAATATAGAATAAAACCAAAAATCAGCATTTGATGGAAATTCAAACGCTTAGAAATTTTCCCATAATTAAAAGAAATAAAAGCTGTAGTAAATGACATCACAGACATAGTTACACCAATATGAAAAGAATTTGCACCTAACCTGTTTTCGAGTAATAATGGGAAATAGGTTAAATAAACACCATAAATCATTACAAATAATAAAGTAGTGATAATGAAAATTCCCCAAACATTTTTTTTATTAATGTTTTTCCAAACGTTGCTTATATATTGTTTCATATTTTGCTTTTCTGCGAGCTTAGGTGTTTTCAACCCCCAGATGATAGCTAATCCTGCAGGAATGGCTAAAAGAGTAATATAAAAGGGGTAATTCCAGCCAAGCATAGCTAAAGCTCCTCCAATAAAAGGATAAGAAGCTGTCCCAATACTCAGTACACTTGCATTATAACCCATAGCTGCTGCCCGGTCTTGATTTGAAAAAAGGTCGCCAATTAACGTAATATTTAATGTCCCTAATGATGAGGCCCCAATTCCCTGAACAAACCTCAATATTAATAACGTATCAAAATTTTTAGTAAGTGCGCACATACTCCCTGCAATTCCAAAAATAAAAAGCGAAGGGACAAGTATAATTTTTCTTCCGACTCTGTCGGCCAAAACACCCATTACCGGGGTTAAAAGCAAACTTGGCAAAGTAAAAGCTGTGATGAGCAATCCAACTTTTTTAGGTGATATTTCAAAATATCTTATAATTGTCGGAAACGCTGGTGTAATACTGGCAACTCCCATTACAGCAAATAAAGTAATAATAAAAATTATATGCAGATTTCTGTTTTTTAATATATTCGATTTTACAATATCCTCCATTATGCATTAATTTTATTAAAGGATAAATGTAGCTGATTTATTCATTAATTTTATAAATCATAAAAAAAAGAATGTATATTTAAATGAATGATAATTTTATAAATGGAAGTGAATTTCTCCTATTTATCAACAATTGCATTAACCCTTTTTACTGGGGTGCTGCTGGTTATTTTAAGCAAAAGACTGAAAATACCTGCCATAGTCCTTCTATTAACTGGGGGCATTTTATTAGGTCCGCAATTTATCGGTTTAATTAATACAAGCTCCCTTGGAAAAGGACTTCAGCCTATTATCTCAATATGTGTGGCAATTATTTTATTTGATGGGGGATTAACCCTTAATCCTGACGGGTATAAAAAAGCCCCAAAGATGATAGTACGCTTACTAACAATTGGGGTTTTAACAACATGGCTGGGCTCAGCTTTTTTAATCAACTACTTATTTCATTATTCCATTTCATTTTCGCTTTTATGCAGCAGTTTAATTATTGTTACCGGGCCAACTGTTATTTCCCCAATTCTTAGAAATGTTAAAGTAAAAGAAAAAATTCACCAGATATTAAATTGGGAAAGTGTATTAATTGATCCGATTGGTGTCTTTATTGCCATTTTATGTTTTGAATGGTATTCTGATTCGGGAGTATTGTTTGCTTCTTTAGAAAGTTTCGGATTAAGGCTCTTAATTGGAATTGTGATAGGCTTTGCCGGAGGATTTTTAATTTATCTGTTTGTTCATAAAAAATGGGTTCCTGATGAGCAATTAAATATATTTGTTTTTTCATCTGCTATATTATTATATGGTATATCCGATTATTTTGTGCACGACTCAGGCATTTTAACAGTTGTAATATCAGGTTTTATTTTAGGGTGGAAGAAACCCGATAAATTAAAAAGAATAAAAGAATTTAAATCAGAAATTTCTGAGTTAGCCATTGGGACCCTATTTATTTTATTAGCTGCCAATTTAGATATTGATAGTTTTCTGAGCCTTGGAAAAAATGGATTAGTATTAATTTTATTGATTGTTTTTGCAATAAGACCTTTAAATATTTTTTTCAGTTCAATTAAAACGTCATTAACTTTTAAAGAAGGAATGTTCCTGGCCTGGGTGTCACCAAGAGGAGTTGTAGCAGCTTCTATGGCTTCGTTATTTGCTCTAAAATTATCTGGATACGGGGACGAAAATGCTAAATTTCTCGAAATATTTACATTTAGTATTATAATTGTTACTGTTGTTATTCAAGGGTCAACATCAAATATTATAGCTAAACTTTTAAGAGTTAAAGCAGAAAAGAAAAAAGGTTGGTTAATTATTGGAGCACATGAATTTTCAAGGCAATTGGCCGGCTATCTTGAAAATACAGCAAATCAAAAATGTTATTTTATTGATACAAACTACGATTATGTAAAAGAAACTGAAGAAAAAGGATTTACTGTTTTCCAGGGAAATGCCATGCTTGATGAATCTATTCCTGATGAAGTAATTTATAATATTGATTATGTTTTTGCAATAACAGATAATTCAAATTTAAATTACAAAATTTGCGACAAATGGTTTGAACAGCTAAAAAAGGGACATTTTTATTACTGGTCGAAAGAAAAATATACAATAAAAAATAAAAGAAAAAAATTATATATTCAACCTGCATTTATGAACCTTAAAAAACCATCAGAAATTTCTTATGAAATAAAAGAAAAAAAATTAAACCTCTCCCAAGTAAATAAACTAAATAAAAATGATATCCCTTTACTTTTTCTCACCTCGGAAATGGCAATGTTATTTTCTGTAGAAAATGAAATTGTAAATGATCAAGTATCCTATTTATGTATTACAAAAAAATAATATCTTTTTCTAACACCCACTTGTAAGGCAAACTGCTTTTGCTATCCTCAGATTTTTGCTTACATTTACATTAGTTTAACAGATTAGTGTTTTGCCAAAGATGTGTATTCAAAAACTTCGTTTTAAAATGATTTATTTCAAGAGTTTGATTATAATATTTATATTCTGTTATACACTATCTGCAAATGGGCAATTAATTGAAAAGGATCTTGACAGGGAATTTCTTCCGGATATTCAATTAACCAGAAAAGATACTATTAAAGAGATAATAATATGGAAAGCTAAGGCATATGGAAAGTATATGCCAAGATCAAAAGGCAACAAATACATTGAAATTAAATATAATTTATATGGAAATGTAAGTGTTTACAACCAATATGATGAAAGTGAAAATATTCACTTTTCTTTCCACTTTAAATATAATAGTAAAAAAAAGCTTACAAAAGTTCAAAAATTTGATAGTCAAAACCGGTTAATGTATCAATGGTTTTATGATGGCAAATTGGTTATTGAGGAATATAAATATTTAATAAATAAAGATATTGAATATGCCTGGTTTTTTACTTATGACGTTTTTGGGAATACTACTGAAGAAATTAAATATAATCATTTTGGAAAAATCGTTCGAAGACTAAGTATGGTTTATGATAATTACAATAAAATTGTAAATATTTCAAAATTTAAAATGAAAGGTAGGTTTGATTATAAATGGGATATAACTTATGATGAAAATAATGATACAACCGAATGTATAAAAGTGAATAAGAATAATATTGTTCAGGAAAGAATTAAATACTCATATTATAAAAAAGGACAACTCGATTCTATTGTATATTTTAATAATAAAGGCCTGCCGCAATGGCATAAAACCTTTTATTTTGATCCAGAAGGAAATTTAATTAGCTGGGTATTTTATGATATAAATGAAATGAAAGAATATAAATATTTATATAGTTATGATATGCAATCAAATTTAATTGAAAGAATCTATTTTATTGAATTTACTCAAATTGATAAAAAAAAATATCGTTATAACAAAGACAATTTCCTTATAAATGAACAGAAGATTGTCTTCATGGGAATTACAGAAGAAGAACATTTAGTATTTGAAACTGAATATTCATATTTAAAAAACGGTCTCCCTAATGAGGTTGCAGAAAAAGATTATATGAATAAAAATACAGTTGTAACTACTTATGAATATTATTAATAAATAAACGGTATTTTTAAGTTGAGTGTTATAAAAAAGTTAAATTTGAATCCCTTAAAATAGTTTTTTAATTATCATGGTTATTATATCATAAGATGTTATTTAATGAAAAGAATTCTTCTCTCATTTATACTCATTAGTTTTTATTTAGCTGTTTATTGTCAGAAATACTCAGTAGGTATTAATTTACTTTCTATACCAATGTCTAATTTATCAATAAATGGAGAAACATATTTAACAAAAAATTCTTCATTAAATTTAAATTTGGCTTTTCGTCCCCGGTTGCCTTTTAATGATAATTCATATTATAATAACATAAATGGCATTTCTATTACACCATCATACCGTTATTACTTTAAAACTTCATTTAATAATAGCTTGTTTCTGGGCCCTTATTTAAGGTTTCAAAAATATTCAACAGGAACTTATTATGAAGGATACGATTCTTGGTCGGGATTAACAATAAATAAATATTACGGTATTTACCTTGAAGAAATTGGATTAGGCTTAAACGTTGGATATAGGCTTTACCGGGATAGTTATTCCTTAGATTTTTTTATTGGTCCACGATTTTCAAAATACCTTGCGGAAGTGAGATTCTATCATTTGCCTAATGAGACTAAAGCAGATTTTACTTTAAAGTTTGACGAATTATATGATTATTCCATTCCCGGGGCAAGTGATGTTCGGGTTCAGTTACTTAATAATTATGAAAAAAGGACCTTTTCAGTTAAAATACCAAGCTTATTAATTGGCTTTACTTTTAATTATTTCCTTAAAAAAAATAAAACAAATACGGTCAGCTCATATGAAGAATTTTATAACTAAATATATTATTCTTTTTGTTATCTTATTGCCTGCCTGCGAGGAAGATATTATACAGAAACTCGATAATCCGGATTATTCATTGAGTGAATATTTATATGAATTAATGATAAATGAGAAATGGTATTACTGGGTTGATGAAATTACACCAGAAAAACCTATCAAAAATGAAGATCCAAATGAATATATCCAAAAATTAAGGTATAGTGCATATGACAGATGGAGTTATGTTACTGATATTGAAACTCATGATGCTTATTTCAGTTCTGGTACTTATAAGGGATATGGTTTTTTGGTCCTAAAACATACAGATAATACGTTGCGTTTTGCCCTTGTTTTTAAGAATTCGCCAATGGATGAAAACAATGTAAAGAGAGGTTATACATTAATTTCAATTGACGATAACTCAGCAATTGATTTATACAATAATGAAGAATATAGTAATTACTTAAGCCAAAGTAAT
>CAZBZX010000200.1:0-7878 GCA_964496465.1 uncultured Bacteroidales bacterium | reverse complement strand
TTAGCTGTAACTTATTTTATAAACAATATCCTCGGCAGCCCTTATTATCGGGTTGTTTACCGGAGAGGAAGTCAATAATGGATGTGTTCCTATTTGAAAAGAGACCAGTTCATATACCGTGATGGATTTTTGAATAGCCATGCTGATGGTATTAATTATCTCACCTGCAGATTTTCCTCCCCAAACTTCACCTCCAAGAATACTACCATCCACGGGCGATGCATAAAGTTTTACGGTTAAATTAGCGACCCCTGGCAGTGAACCCGGATGCTTGTCGGGCGATGAGAATTTTGCAGACACAACTTTAGCACCCGATTCTTCTGCATTTTTTTCGTTAGCCCCGGCAGCGGCCATCGCCAACCCGTTTATCTCGGTCGAAAATACACCCAAAGTACCAGTATTGCATTTTTTAATACGTATGCCAAAAATATTATGCCCCAGTGTACGCGCTTCGGCAGTGGCAGTTGAAGCCAGTTTAATAACATCGCTGCGCCCGGTAAGGAAATCAAATGTTTGGGCACAATCACCCACAGCGCTTATATCCTTAATTGTTGTCCGCCCATAGTTATCTACATGGATATCCCCATACCTGTTTAATTCGAGGCCGGTTTCTTTTGCCAACTGCGTATTGGCCTTATAACCTATGGAAAGGATTACGGCATCGGCTTCGATTTTATTTCCATTGGCAAGTAATACCTGCTTGACGGTATTGTTTTCGCCAATAATTTCTTTTACAAGCGTGGAAGTTATAACATTTACCTCAGTCTTCTTAAGTGCCTCGGTTGCTATCAGACTTAATTCGGGGGAAAATGCTTTTGAAAAACAAAATGGTTCGCTTTCAATAAGGGTGACATTTACATTTGCAGCAGCCAGTTGTTCGGCTACTTCAGCACCGATAAAACCGCCACCAACAACGACAATATTTTTGAAATTACTAATTTTTGAAGCCAGTTCATGGATATACGGATAACTTTTTTTAACATAAAAAACATTTTGCAAATCATTGCCCGGGATAAAGGCAGGAATAACAGGAAGCGAACCTGTTGCAAATACAAGTTTCTCATACTTAAACTGCTCGCCTGTTTTCACGGTGACTTCTTTTTTTGTTTTATCAACTTTTACAGCGGTATTGATAAAAACTTCACCACTCAGGTCAGTGAAAGGCTTTGGACCCATTTTGTTTTTATCTGCATTGTTGCCCAGCAGATGAAAAATATAGGGTATCCCGCAGGGAACAAGGCCTTCGACTTCTTCTTTAATCATCAATACTGATTTCTCTGTAAAATACTTTTTAATAGTTATTCCCGTCACAATGGCAGCAGGACCGCCACCAATAATAATTACATCGTATGTTTTCATATTTTTAAATTTATTATTTAGTTATTAACTTATTGCTTCATTAGGACAATCATCCACGCATACCCTGCAGTTACTGCATTTATCTGTATCAATAAATGCAACATCATTAAGCAATGCAATTGCTTCTATTGGGCATGAATCAATACAAATACCGCAATCGGTACATATTTTAGGGTTTACTCTTGGAAAGTCAATTGTTTTTGTTTTTATATTGTTAGTATCAGCGATATTTACTTGTGAAACACTATTATTACTAACCAAAGGAACATGGCAAACAGGACAGGTTAAAGCTCGACATGGGTTACCGGATATATGAGGTTTACTGTATCCACACTTAAGGCATATACAGAAACCACGGCCAACATGTTGTCCTTTCCCTTGTTTTCTTCCCTTATTCCACATTGTAATATTTTTTATTGTATTTTTTTTATCTATCTAAAAATATAAATCCCTCTCGCCATTGATAATCCTTTTAATTTTATCGCAAAGCTGTTGAACCAGTACATAATTTTTTATTTTATGCTCATTAGTTTCAATGACTTTCCACCCTTTACTTTTTACATTCTCCGATGCATAATCTACCAAATATTCTGCCAGGGTAAGCATGGCGTTGGGGGTGCAATAATTATGAATAAAGCCCGGTACCGATATTTCCATAAAATGTTCACCGGTGCGTCCTAAACGGTAACATGCAGTGCAAAAAGAAGGGATAAAGCCATCATCTAGCAATTCTTCAATAATTTCATCGAGCGAGCGGGAATCATTGATGAAAAACTGTTCTCGGTTAAGGTTTTGTTGTTCGTTAAGGTTTTTTGAATACGCCCCTAATTCAAGTTTTGTGCCCCCGTCAATTTGAGAAACCCCATATTTCATTACTTCTTTCCGCACAACTGGCAACTCGCGGGCTGTAAGAATCATTCCAGTATATGGCACAGCAAGCCTTAATATTGCAACCAAACGACCGAAATCTTTATCGTTTACCTGGTACTTAACAGGAATATTAAGACTGGAAGCATCTTTTATACGTGGAAAAGAAATGGTGTGTGGGCCAACGTTGTAACAAGCTTCAAGGTGATTAGCATGCCGTACAAGGCCCAATACTTCGAACCGCCAGTCATATAATCCAAATAAAGCACCTATGCCAACATCATCAATGCCCGCTTCCTGTGCTTTGTCCAAAGAAATAAGCCGGTTTACATAATCCCTTTTATTACCCGCCAAGTGATATTGCATGTAAGCTTCGGGGTGATATGTTTCCTGGAATATCTGATAAGTGCCTATTCCTGCCTGTTTTACTTTCTTAAACCCTTCAATATCAAGCGGGGCTGCATTAATATTCACCCTGCGGATTTCACCCCTGTTTTTTTTTGTAGCATATACTATTTTAACTGTTTGGGCAATAAAATCTGCTGAATATTCAGGATGTTCCCCAAAAACCAGGATTAAACGTTTCTGACCGTTATCTTCCAAGGCATGAACTTCGCCTGTAATTTCAGCCGGTGATAAAGTTTTGCGTATCGCTTCTTTATTATCTGTCCTGAAACCACAGTAAATACAATTGTTTACACACTTATTCCCAATATATAAAGGTGCAAATAAAACAATGCGGTTTCCATATACTTTTTCTTTTAATCTGAGTGCCCCTTCTTTTATCTGTTCAATTAATTCCGGCTCTTCAGCATTTATAAGTACTGCTGTTTCTTGCAGGGTTAACCTTTGCTTATCAAGCGATTTAGCTATAACTTCATGTACCTTTTTTTTAGTTGCAACAGTATTTTTGATAATCCCCCATATTTCATCCGGGTCAATAAAAGCTTGCATTGGCCTGTCGGGGAAAAAATATTCTTCAGGTGAAAATTTCATTGTAAAAAATTATTCTTTTATCTCTCTAATTTAAAACTAGTTCCCGCTTTTGTTCCATATAAAATAGGTGTTATGACCTTCACATTTTTTTAACAGTGATTTATAACCACTTTTTACAGCTTTATTATAGGTAATTTCAGCCATCCAGAATGCAAGGCAAACATGTGAAAACACTTTCCTTTCTTTTTTGGGACTTATAAAAATCTTAAATTGTACATCCTGATGGTTCATAGCATAAACATCGGTTATGCCCCCTACATTAAATATCTGCCGGGTTACCTCACCATTCACTGAAAATTTGTCCTGCATGTTAAATAGCAGAACCTTTTCATAAAAATTCTCTATTTCTTCCGAATCGTTCATAGTTAATGCAATATGTTGTAACATTTTTCAAAAAAATAAAAAAAACAAAAGTAAATGAACTTTTGTTCATTTTAAAATTATTTAGATTAATTTTGAATAAAAATAAAATCATGTTTGTATTCATTTTGTCTTTCCTGATCTGTCTCGTCAGTTATTGCCTGCATACCCTTTGGCATTATCAGACATATAGGGGTGTTGATTTTAAACAACGAGGTAAATTTTTTAATGTATCCACTCATATTATCGTTTTTACAGGTTATATGGCTTTCGGATATATGATTTCTTTAGATCCCTTTAAAATCAACATTAGTATTATCCTGCGAATAATTGGTTTTATCATTGGTTTAACAGGTATAATTATCGGTGCAATTGCGACAATAAATAAAAAGGGTTATTCTGAAATGGATTTCTTAATAGAATCCGGGCTTTATTCCAGATTGAGGAATCCCATGTATCTTGGTATTATCTTTATCCATATTGGCGCTCCTCTTTTCTTTGAAAGTATAATAACCTTAATGTCTGCCTTAATCTGGATACCCATGATTATTCTCTGGAAATTTTGGGAAGAAAAGTTTCTGGAAAGAAAATTTGGGGAACAATATATTAAATATAAAAAAAGAACTTTGTTTTAGTAAATTACGAATGTAAACTATTATATGATTATTTCAATACTTACCGATAATAACCCGGGAGGACACATTCCTGCCGAACATGGCTTGTCGTACCTTATTGAACACGATGGGAAAAAATTGCTGTTTGACACCGGTCAGAGCAACATGTTTATACAGAATGCCGGGTTAATGGGAATAGATATGTCAAATCAAGATTTGATTGTACTTAGCCATGGGCATTTCGACCATGGGAATGGGCTTGAATACCTCTCCGGTGGAAAGTTGGTCTGTCATCCTGGAAGTTTTGCAAAAAGATACAGAAAAGTTGATTCTACTTATATTGGGCTAAAAAATACAGAAGAGGAAATTAGCAGAAAATTTGAACTGATTACAACAAAAATTCCCTATAAAATAACCGAAAAGATTTTATTCCTGGGCGAAATTCCCCGCGTTACTGATTTTGAATCGAAAGAAACACCATTCGTCCTTGAAGGCGATATTCCCGATTTCGTGATGGACGATAGCGCAATAGCTCTAGTAACCACTGAAGGCTTGTTTGTTGTTACAGGATGCGGCCATGCTGGTGTTGTAAACACGCTGGAACATGCAAAAAATGTAACCGGTGAAAACAGAATATATGGAATTATGGGAGGTTTTCATTTAAAAAAAATCGACAGACAGACAAAAAAAACCATCAGCTATTTAAAAAATAACGCGGTAAAACATATTTTTCCTTCGCATTGTACTGACATACCAGCTCTGTCGGCATTTTACAAGACTTTCAAAATCAAGCTCATAAAAACAGGTAATATTTTAAACTTTTAACCAGAAAATTATGTTGGATTTTTTTATACCAACTCTTAAGCAAACATTAATGATAACAGTATTTGTACTGTTTATGATGGTTGTAATTGAATATGTAAATGTGCAAAGCAAAAACAGTTGGGCAGATAGGCTTCAACAATCTCCTTTTTTACAAATCATTATTGCCGCCTTATTGGGGATAACCCCAGGCTGCATGGGTGCATTTATAGTAGTTTCGTTATATACACACCGGATGATGGGGCTTGCAGGCCTGGTTACCGTTATGATTGCCACATCGGGCGATGAAGCTTTTGTGATGTTTGCACTTTTTCCCGGAAAGGCGCTTCTGTTAACTTTAGTTTTACTGGTAATAGCCATAGCAACAGGATGGGTAGTACACCTGTTTACCAGAAATAAAAGCATTGGTTCATCTCATGGGTTTATTATACACGAGCATGAAAACTGCAAGTGTTTTGTTAAAGGTTCAATTATCCCGCAACTAAAAGACATATCGCTCGAACGAGCAGTGCTTCTTTTGTTTACTTCTTTGTTTATTATTTTATTGATTACAGGCATTATTGGTTCCTCAGCATGGAACTGGAAAAAGATTACCTACCTTGCAGGGAGTTTATTTCTTTTATTCGTATTTATAACAGTACCTGAACACTTCTTAAAAGAACACCTTTACCAACATATTCTGAAAAAACATTTACTGAGAATATTTTTATGGACGTGGGGAGCTTTCATCATACTGCACTATATACAAACCAACATACTGCTTAATAATCTTGTTCAGGATAATACTTACATTATTCTTCTTATTGCTGTTTTAATAGGTATAATACCAGAATCGGGGCCGCACTTGGTTTTTACAACCCTATTTTCACAGAATCTACTACCGTTCAGTATTTTACTGACCAATTCAATCGTACAGGACGGGCATGGAATGTTGCCCCTGCTGGCCGAATCAAGAAAAGATTTTATTAAAGTGAAAGTCATTAATATGCTGGTTGGTTTATTTGTTGGCCTTATTTTATTACAATTTGGTTTTTAAATTTTAAATTTATTATCATGGAAATAGAAGTATTAAAATCGAAAATACACAGGGCAAAGGTTACCGATGCCAATTTAAACTATATTGGAAGCATAACCATTGATGAAGACTGGATATTGTTGGCTGGTTTATATGAGTTTGAAAAAGTGCATGTACTGAACATCAATAATGGCGAGCGGTTTGAAACGTATGTTATTAAAGGAGAAAAAGGCAGCCATGATATAATATTGAACGGAGCGGCAGCACGCAAAGTGCAGACTGGCGATTTGGTAATTATAATGGCTTATACACGTATCGATAGCAACGATTATGCAAAGTTAAAACCAAAAATTGTTTATGCTGATGATTACTATAAACAAGAGATTGGGTAAACATGCGGAATTATGGAATTAAGCTTAAATGAATGGATAATTTGTCCGGCAATATGGATTGATGACGGGAAAGAATATGAGAACCAACCGGAAAATATAAAAACAGGATATGTGGTTTATGGAAACCATATTGTTGACATATTTTTCAGGATGACTAGCAGGGACATTGGAAAACCTGTAAATATTGGGGCATTGAGATTAAACGAAGTGCATGAAGGATATTATACAAATTTTAAAAGATTTGTTAAAGAGTGGATTGATCACTAAAGAAGTCTAAAGGGCTACAAAAATATATGCGCATAAATCTGAATATTGTAAAGTTCAAAGTAAAAGCAACCTTTTTTTTAAATCTAATAGTAAACTTGAAAGATTAATAAAAAACATTATCTAATGAACTTATGTTCATTTAAAATGTTATCTTTGTACCGAAAAATTAAATTTCTAATTATGAAAATTGCAATACCTGCATCAAGTGATAAATCTGATTCATTGGTGGACGACCGCTTTGGACGTTGTCCTTTTTTTTGTTTTTATAATTTGGAAACCAGACAAATCGAATTTAAAGAAAACAGCCTTAAAAACGGCTCAGGGGGTGTAGGTCCGCAAGTAGTTGAATTTTTAGCTGAAAACGGTATAAATAAAGTATATGCAGTAGAGTTTGGACCTAAAGCAAAAGATGTGCTTGATAAATTGAAAATAGAGACTCAAATAATAAAAAACGGACAGACTATCCATCAAGTAATTGAAATGTTAAACCATTAAATTAAAAAATTATGCCACAAGGAGACCGTACCGGACCAATGGGACAAGGTTCCAGAACCGGAAGAGCATTAGGTTTTTGCGCCGGATATGACACGCCGGGCTATGCAAAAGGATTTGGCGGAGGCATGGGCAGAGGATTTGGCTTTGGAAGAGGAAGAGGCAGAGGAATGGGCATGGGTTATGGCAGGGGCCGTAACTTTGACCCGTCTTTTACCGGATTTGCTCAAAGCTTCCCCATGACGCAAACCATGAGTAAAGATGATGAAATTAAACTGCTTAAATCGCAGGCAGAATCTCTTAAGCGCTCTCAGAAAGATATTGAAAAGAGACTGGATGAATTGGAGAAAGAAAGCGATTAACTTGATTGGTGAACCGTATTTTGTGCATGGTATTCTACAGAACCTCTTTAATTGCACTGAATACGGTTTATTGATTCATGAAAAAAGCAAAATTATTAAAATAGCATTTCAATTAAATAACATCTAAAATGAAGCAGATAATAGCCATTCCGACAAGCAACAATTGTTTATGCCAGCATTTCGGACATTGCAAGAAATTTACGGTTTTTGAGACCAAAAATAAAAAAATAACAGGGGAATCATACCTTACCCCTCCACCCCATGAACCTGGTGTTTTGCCTGCTTGGCTCGCATCGCAAGGAGCAACATACATTATTGCCGGCGGAATGGGA
>CAZBZX010000199.1:0-7964 GCA_964496465.1 uncultured Bacteroidales bacterium | reverse complement strand
GTGAATAAAGGCGAAACTTATCAATCAACACTGGAAGGAATTAAAAAAGCACACAAAGCAGGAATTGATACTTCCATTATGATTTTAAATGGATTATGTGGTAAAATATATTCAGAACAACATGCATTAAATTCAGCTAAAATTATTAATGAAATCAACCCAAAATATCTTTCGGTGCTTACCTTAAGTTTTCCTTTAGGAGAAAAACACTATGCTGCTCAATTTCAAGAAAATTATACTAGTATGAATACAACTGAATTAATCTCTGAATTAAAATTATTTATTGAAAAACTAACAATTGAAAACTCTATTTTCAGAACCGATCATATTTCGAATACTGTAATTTTAAAAGGTGTTTTATCGAAAAATAAACAAGAGATGCTGTCGATTCTTGATAATGCATTAAAATATTCGATTAAGCAAAACAGGGAGATAAAAAATTTGTAACACCATCATCCTGATGGTTAGAATACATGACATACCCTAATTATATAACAAAAACGTCACTAGGATTGTAAAACTCTACGAGGGTTTTTTAACTCTCGAAGAGTTAAAAACAACCTGTATTATATACATACCTAAATTAATTGTTTATATTTTTGCGAAGTGAAAAATTATAAAAAATGAAAAACAAAATAGTATCGATATATGGATATGGCCGATTTGGAAGACTATGGGCAGGTATTCTTGCCAAAGACTTTCATGTTAAGGTATTTTCAAGACGGGGCTTAAAACCTGATGAAGTTGAATATGGAGTTGAAATTGCAGATGAAAAAGATATTTTTAATTGTGATGCTTTGTTTTTCTGTGTGGCTATTTCCTCTATGGAAGAAGTTCTAAAGCTTTCAAAACCTTTTCATAATGAAAAAGCATTGTATTTTGATGCCTGTTCGGTTAAAGTTGAGCCAGTGAGGTGGATGAAAGAAAACCTGCCTGAAAATTGTCAGATAATAGCAACACATCCTATGTTCGGCCCTGATTCTTATAGTCCGAAAGAACATATGCCAATGGTAATGTGTGATGTACGCACAAAAAATAAGGAATTTGATTTTTGGTTTAACTATTTTTCATCGCGCAAAATGAAGGTTGAAAAGATGACCCCTGATGAACATGATGAATCAGCAGCTTTT
Organism: uncultured Bacteroidales bacterium; assembly: GCA_964496465.1. Classification (GTDB taxonomy): domain Bacteria; phylum Bacteroidota; class Bacteroidia; order Bacteroidales; family CAYFUP01; genus CAZBZX01. Next base: position 6,834 of record CAZBZX010000199.1, on the reverse strand, counting down.
TCACAAGGTATTACCCATTATATAGGTCGTGTTTTAGCTGACCTAAAATTAAATGAAACCACAATAGATACACTTGGTTATAAAAAATTATTAGAAATAATTGAGCAAACCTGTAACGATTCGTGGCAATTATTTGTTGATTTACAGAAATATAACCCCTACACAAGAAAAATGCGTACGGATTTGCACGAGTCAATAGAAAAAATATATGCTTATTTGAATTCTGACGGAAAATCTTCAAAATAATTCGTTATTTAATTTTCAAATAAGTCTATTCTTCTTAATTTTAATGAAGTTTAAAATATACATTAATTAATGTCTGAATTAATTATAAATATTAATTCTCCTTTAAAACAAGAATATATCAGACTTATTCGTGAACAAATTAGCTATGCTATTGCTGTTTTAAAAGATTCAAAAACTGATATTGAAAAATCGATACATGAAGCCAGAAAATCCATAAAAAAAATACGAGCTTTATTAAAATGTGTTCAGTTTGCAATTAAAAGAGCTGATTACAGAAGAGAAAACAGGTACATGAGGGATATTAAGAACCTGCTATCCGATATTAGGGAAAGTTATGTATTAGTTGAATCCTGGCATTATTGCAAAACAAAAAGCAGAAAAATTGATAAAGAAATGTACGAAGCTTTTAAAATGAAACTTGAAAAGCAAAAAAAGAAGATAATTAATGGATATAAGGAATCTGGAAAACTTAATCAAATAATTATTGTATATGATATTGCCCGAGTTCGCTTGAGTAATATAGACTTTATTAAATCTGATTATAAATCGTTAATTAAAGGCATAAAAAAAACATATAGGAAAGGCAATCAATTAGTTAAAAAATGTGCTAAAAATTCTAATTCATTGGAGCTTCATGAATTAAGAAAAGTTGTGAAGTACCTTTGGTATCAAATAAATACTTTTCAAAATTTCTGGCCTGAATTAATTGGTGTGTATACTAAAAGTTTTGAGGAAATTTCCGATTTATTAGGCAAAGAACACGATTTGTTTGAACTAGCATACTATTTGAATGAATATGGTACCTTAAAAGAAAAAAAAAGCATTTTACCTATTGTTCTAAGTCAAAGCGATAAAATTAAATCAGGTTTTTACAAACAAACCATGTTGCTATTCTCTGAAAAACCAAAATTCTTTATAAAAAAGTTCGAAAGTATTTTGAAATTAGGACATAGTTACCAATAAAAGCGATCTAATTCATAAAATCCTATTGTACCTGAATTGCCACTCCAGCCGCTACTTCCACTTCGCCCACTTGATCCGCTGTTTCCTGATGAACCATTTGGTTCCCCGGATCCACCCTGTCCTCCACTCCCTGCTCTACCACCAGAACCACCAGAACCACTTGAACCACCAACAGATCTTACGTTAATTAAATTATCATATTTCATAGCTGCTTTAGTAGCATACACAAATATATTTCCCCCACTCGCGCCATACCCGCCATCGCCACCATCTCCACCATAACCTCCATTACCACCATTTCCTCCGGGTTTCCGGTGAGTCTCGGTAACCCATGTGCTGTCATTAACTTTAATTTTTATGGTATAAGTTTCACCGTCATAACCTTTACCTCCATCTCCACCATCTCCTCCATCTCCACCATCTCCACCATCTCCTCCATAAGAATTAACAGAAATAGATCCGCCGTCTGGATTTACAAGGTATCTCCATATCTTATTAGTGTTTAAATCTTCAATTCTGATTTTTAATAAATCAGTATATAAAATAGTATCATAGTAACAATCGGTAAAAACGGCTAAATCATGACCATTAACACCATCCTGACCATGGCAACCATTCCTTCCATCCCCTCCATCACCGCCTGAACTTCCATCCGATCCGTCATATCCATCAGTTCCATCAAAACCATTCATTCCATAAACATTTTTAACAAAATGATCCTTGTAATCTAATAAGAATTCGAATTTGTTATTTACTTCAGGATTTGACTTCAACTGTGAATACACAACTACTTTATGACCATTAAAATCAAATATATTATCAGAAATATAAAGTTTTCCTTTTTTAAAATATCCTCCATCAACTGAAATATTAAAATTGCTATAATCGTATGCCCCTCTCGTTTTTCTATCAGTTCTAATATACATATTATTATCAAAGACAGTAATAAACTCAAATTTAGCAGTTCTGCCAGGAGACTTTATAAAATTTGTAACAGGATTTATTTCCAGTTTCGTTTCATAATTTAACCGGATAGGCCTGGAAATTATTATTTCAGGATGATGTTTTGCAGAAATACTAACATTTATTGCTCTTCCGGGTAAATAACCTCCAACGTTATCAATAAATATTTTTCCTGCAAAATAAATCCCTCCATCCACTTTTATTTTATAATTTCTCCAACGAATGTTGCCATCTAATAATCCTTTTGTTATTAATTCATCACCCTTGAATGTTATGGCAGCAATACCAATTTTAAATGAATTTCCTGGTATTTTCAGGCAATTCTGATCATAATCCAATACAATATGATGAATTTCCTTTTCTTTTAGAGATTTTACTTTACGGCTATAGGTGCTGATTGTAGAAATCAATAAAAGTATAGAGAATATAATATTGTATTTGATTTGGATCATAATCATGTTTTAAATTATCATACAAGTTGCGTACCAAAAAATAATGATCTGAAATTTTTTTATGCCTTAATATTTTTTGTTTCGAACAAAAGACGATAAGTTTATCTTTGTATATGTAAAAATTGCTTATGGAAACACATAAAATTATTTTAAAAAGCAGACCTTCCGGAGAACCAACGAAAGATAATTTTGAAATTGTAAAAGAAAATGTTTCGATTAAAAAAGAGGACGAAATTCTAATCCATTCAAAGTATATCTCGGTTGATCCATACATGCGTGGTCGTATGAATAATGTAAAAACATATGTTGATCCATACGAAGTGGATCAGCCTATTTCAGGTGATATAATTGCTGAAGTAGATGAATCGAATGCTAAAGGGTACAAAAAAGGTGATCTGGTATTTGGAAATTTGCCCTGGCAGGAAAAAATAGTATGCCAATCAAATGATGTTAGAAAGATTGAAAAGGACGACATCCCTCCTCTTTTGTATCTTAATATACTTGGAATGACCGGATTAACAGCTTATTTTGGTTTACTTGATATCGGGAAACCGAAAAAAAATGAAACTGTTGTTATTTCTGCTGCTGCTGGCGCTGTTGGTTCGATTGTGGGACAAATTGCGAAAATAAAAGGATGCAAGGTAATCGGTATTGCTGGAAGTGATGAGAAAGTTGATTATATTAAGAATGAGCTTGGATTTGATGAAGCTTTCAATTATAAAAAATCGTCTAATATTCGAAAAGAAATTAAAAACTGCTGTACAGACGGTGTCGATATATATTTTGATAATGTTGGTGGTGACTTATCAGATAGTATTATGTATTTGATCAATAATTTTGCACGTATTATTATTTGCGGACAAATATCACAATACAATCAAAGCCGGTTAGCTTTAGGACCACGCATGCAAATGTTTTTATTAACAAGAAGGGCATTGATACAGGGTTTTATTGTAAGCGATTATAAGGAAAAATATGACATTGCTTTAAACGAATTAAAACAATGGTATAAGGAAGGAAAGTTAAAACAAAGGGAAACAATCATCGAGGGCTTCGAAAACCTTCCGGAAGCCTTTTTAGGCCTCTTTAAAGGGGATAATATTGGGAAGATGATTGTTAAAGTTTAATATTCCGCCACAGAATAGCAAAGATGCAAAGTCAATTTTCATTCATCTCTACTTCTTTTTGGTATTGCTCATTTCGAACGAAGTGAGAAATCTGTATTTTGTTGATCATTAGATCTCTCACTTCGTTCGAGATGTAAATATAAAAGTCACTACGAGCGAAGCCAAAAAATCTTGTAACAAGACTCTTCGACAGGCTCAGAGTGACAATTGAATTATTTAATAAACATCAACCTTCTTTCAGTTTGATATAAAGCATCTCCATTAAGATTGCTTACACTTAATTGATAAATATAAATACCGCTTTGAATTAGATTGCCTTCATTATTCTTTCCATTCCATGTTAATTGATGCAATCCTGCTGGCATTTCACCATCAATTAAAACAGCAACCTCCTGCCCTGTTATATCATAAACAACCAATTTTACATTGGATGTAACAGGTAAATTATATTCAAATGTTGTTGATTGACTAAAAGGATTTGGATAACTGTTTATTAAATATCCAGATTGATTAGATAAGCTTATATTTTCAGTTCCATCCGAAATTGTAAAAGTAAAATGTTCATCGCATTCAACATTTACTATACCGTCTGTACCAACAACATACCATGAATATTCTACACTTGGCTTAAGAATGCCATTTCCATTAAATTCTAATCCGAAGCCACTAATTCCAGATATAGAAGTATCGAAATCTCCGCCTGAAAGATATAAAGTAAATAAAACTTGTTCTTCAGGATCGTATGATGAATTCCATTGAAAATTAAAATTCATTGTATTAAGTGAACTTCCATCTTCAGGTAGTAATATTGAAAATGCATCTGGTGCATCATTTACAGGTAATATAGTTACTGCAAAATTTTGATAAGGTATCATTCCAGTGGAGGGATCAGTAATAGCATAATCAATAATATCTGTTCCATACCAGTCCTCATCATAGGAAGAGATTACAATCACATCATCAATTATTTCAACCTTCACATTATCTCTGCCGTATATAATAAAATCCAACTGAGAGGTATCATTATCTACATCATAAACATATTTCCAAATACTATCCATTGGAATTTCAAATTGCATGTCTTCCAGCCATGATGTATCAGGCATATTTACTAAAAACATTGGAGGATCATTAACCGGATTAACGGATATTGGTATTATGGCAGTATCAGATAATAAACCATCGCTTACAATTAGGGTCAATGAATCACTTCCATACCAGTTTGCAGGCGCAACATAGTAACCATTTACATCAATTGTGTTGTTTTTAACACTCAAGCTTTTAGTTAATGACGAAAAATTATTATCTACATCTCTATAATTGCTTTCATTATAGAAATCTAAAAAGAAAAGCGAATCTTCGTCAAAATAAATGGATGAATAGCTAAAAATATCCGGTGCATCATTTATTGGATTTACGGTAATAATAAATGTCGTGGTATCGCTTAAATAGCCATCATTAATAATCATTTCCACTGTATCCTTGCCATACCAGTCTTTGGCTCCTTTAAAATATGCTAACGAATCCCATTTATTATAATAACTAAAAGTAATAGAATTAAAAGTAAATGTTAAATTATTCAAATCATTATCAACATCTTTAAAATAAGGACCAAAATTCAGTTCATAATAATTTTCAATATCTTCATCAAATGAAAAATCAGGAATATCTAATAGTATTGGCGGATCATTTACCGGTTGAATATTTACATAAAACCATAAACTTACGGTGTCCACTCCATCATCAGCTTCAATTTGTACAAACTTATTTCCATATATATTATTAGTAACTGAAACCTGAACAGAGTCATTTATAATTGTTGCAATAATAGTTGAATCAATAATTCTAAAATTTAAATCATCAATATTGTTGTCAATATCAGTAAAAGCAGTATCCAAATCAGCAATAAAAAAAGTCCCTGAATCTTCTACAACATCAAATGTAGCCATATAAAGACTTCCGGCAACTGGTGGATCATTTACATTTTGCACATTTACAATAAATGTATCTGATACAGAAGCAAGGCTATCATCCGTAATGGTTGCAATAATGGTATCGATACCGTATGCGTTTGCAGCTACTGGATTTACCCTTACATAGTATTGAGTAAAATATGTGTACAAGCTTGCTGTAACAGCATTTCCTCCTCCGGTAACATCATAAACCATTGTAGATACATATGAATCAACGTCGCCAAATACGTTATTCAAATAAAAATCCCGATTGCTGAAATTATCTTCAAGTAAATTAGTATCGGGAATTGGTATGCTTACATATGGTGCATCATTAATTGATTTTACTATTATGTTTCCATATTGATGTGTTGAATATATGGTGTCTTCAGCTATTACTTCGTAAGTAAATGTACCGTAATAATTTGGAGTTGTAATAATAAGAAATAAAGAATCACCTGATACCCAGGAACTATCAGTTGTGCTTAATAACGAAGTAAAAGTTAGTGAATCTTCGTCTATATCAGTAAATAGTTGTTTTAAGTCAGAAATTAAACAAATTTCCCCTGCATCCTCCTGAATTGAAATATCTGGTAATGTATCAGTCCACTGCGGATAATCATTTGTAGGTAATACGGTTACAGTAATAGTATCAGTGCTCCAGGTTGCACTGTCATCTGATGCCTTAAAAACTACATCAAATACTCCATTTGAATTCCATGTGCAATAGTAATAAGTATAAGTATTTTCAATTTCAATGGTTAAAATTCTTATCTAATCGTAATCCTTCGCGTTTAATTAATATAAATTTACTTCAAAACTTAAGAAATGATAGACCAATATATAATTTTGAATTATTTTGGAGAGAAATTTTATTTAAAATTGAACCAGGAATGATTATATTCACACTTAAACAAAAAAAGCCTAATGAAATTGTTGAAATAAGAGATGATGGACTAATGGTTAAAACAAAAAATGAACCTAAACTGATACCTATGAATTACTTTATAAATGCTTGGTTGAATTTACTCAATGATGGAATACTCTACAAAGATGACCATGATAAGGCGTCATATAGAAGTTCTTTTATATGTGCCTTATTTTCGAAATTGGATTACATTGAGGCAAATT
>CAZBZX010000198.1:0-7968 GCA_964496465.1 uncultured Bacteroidales bacterium | reverse complement strand
ATTACACTATCTATATGTGCGGTTTCAAATTCATTATAATAATCACCACGATACCTGTTAATAATTCTATTTTTCATGATGTATGTGGCCGGTATTGAATTTTCTGTTTCTCCTGAAATTAATATATCTAAATCACCATCACTGTCATAGTCACCTAAGTCAAAAACTGAATTTTTAACATTAAAACCAATATTGAAGTTTTCTCCCCACCAATAATAATTTTCAATTTTATTATTATAAATTATTCCGCCAGTTGGCCATAAATCGTTATTCATCCCTGAATAAACTAAATCAATATCGCCATCATTATCCATATCAGCCCATTCAACATTTCCGTTTTCAAATCCTTCTCCACCAAATCCTTCTTCTCTAACAAAAGTATTATTTTCATTTTTGTATAAATGGAAAATATCACTTCTTTCTTCGATGCTATATCCTGCAATTGCGAGGTCTAGGTCACCGTCATCATCATAATCACCCCAAGCGAGAGAACTATTGAATACTTGAGTAATATTATCACCAACAGTACTTTTTGTTAATACCCCACTACCTTCGTTATTATAAATTTCTGTAAATGCATTACTATATATATCTGAACCTGACATAATTAAATCAAGATCTCCATCATTATCATAATCTCCCCATGCAACGTCGCCAGAAGCCATTCTTTTTAAAATTGTTGAAGTGTTTACAAAAACACCTGCATCATTTCTATATAAATTTGACACGTATCCAGCATTTGACGCTCCTGTTATTAATAGGTCAAGATCGCCATCATTATCATAATCACCCCATGCTGATGTTCCATTTTTTACTGCTGCTAATTCAATATCTGTTCTTTCATAAAATGGTTCTTCAACAACAAGAATATCATTAGCAAAACTCGATGTTTTATAACCTGCATCAACAGCTTGAACACTCCAATAATATGGATTAGATAGTTTGAGAGTATTAATGGAGAAAGAAGTATTATTTTCAACATTACCTCTTTCAGGCATCAACAATTTTCCTTCTGATGTTACATGTGCGCTTAATATATCTGAACCACCGCTAGTTGTTCCAACTCTTAAATTATAAGTTAATCCATCAGTACCATTTTCATTATCATTGGCTGGATCCCATTCAAAATTTAATTTATAACCATCCTGAGACGCTCGAAGATTCCCTGGTGCTGTTGGACTTGAGTTTGGAATGGAATAATCATTCCTGAATATTTTTGTAATTACTGAATTATCATAATCAGCTCTTCCTGAAACAATTAAATCCAGATCGCCATCATTATCATAATCTCCCCATGCCATGGAACTACTTCCATGAACAAAGGATATATCATCCACATCTGTATAAATATAAGCGAATGTACCATCTCCTTTATTCATATAAAGTGAGATTTTATATCTGATATCCCAGTCGTTAAATCGATATTGACCTCTGATTGCCAAATCAAGGTCTCCATCATTATCAAAGTCACCCCAGGCTGCATCGTTAATATTAGCCACACCCTTTAAATCGACAATCATATTTTCGAAAGCACCATCATTATTACGATATAGTTTGTATGTTTTATCTTGAGAAACAGCGGGGTCATAATAATCTCTTTCAGCGAATCGAAGGAAAATGTCTAAATCACCATCATTATCGAAGTCAATCCACTCAATTTTTTTAACATCTTCACCTGAAATATCAGCGTCAACTTTATTAAATTCACCTTTACCATTATTATTTAACAAATTAACATATTTAATATTTACCCATTCATTATTTTCTGGTTTATAATAATCACCATCACCGGCTACTAAAATATCAAAATCGCCATCATTGTCATAATCGCAAAATTCAGCAACAGAATTATATAGATTTACATAATAGAACTCACTGCCTTCTATTACCTGGGTGAGGTCAACCTGAACCTCATCATACCTTATATTGTTTCTATTTCTTAAAAGTACAACCCTGTTATCTTTTTTATAGAGAATATCTAAGTCCCCATCATTATCAAAGTCACCAAAGGAGATATCATTTGATTGGAAATGCCAATTGTCATTTGTAATAAAATTATCAATTCTATTATATATATTGCTATCACTTCTATAAAGGATATCCCGCCCATCTCTTTTCACAAAAATGTCAAGATCATTATCGCCGTCATAATCCAGCCAATAAGTAGAGTTAATATATTTATCACCTTCATCTACAAAATCAGCTTCGTTACTTTTTGAGAGATTACCTCCATCATTTAAATAAAGCCTTACTTTATTTATGTCTGGCATGTTCCCAAACATATCTGTATTAGTTGAGTCCTTCTCTAATGTAAGTGAAAGAATGTCCAGGTCTTCATCATTATCATAATCACCCCATACGATATTCTGTAATAAATCATTATTAAATGAAACATCTATAGGTGTGAATGGAGAACCTGGTACAACAAGAGAATCTTCAATTGAGAATGCTGAAGCAGAAAAGTTAGGATCGATGGCTTGTATACTATAATATATTTTCGTCCCTGCTTTAACAATTAAAGAATGAGTTGTATCTTTTCCTAAATTGCCAACTGTTGGTTTAAGAAGCAACCCATTATTAAGAGCTTCCGGGCTTAAGATATCTGTCCCTTCAGGACTGCTACCAATTCTTAAATTATAGCTTATACTTGCCCCATTTGTCTCAGTATCTGTTGAAGGACTCCAATTTATTTCAACAGTACTTCCTTCAAATTTTGGCGCTGTAAGTACGGGTATTGTTGGAGACGTATTATTATTTGTAGTAATATTTTCGTAAACTTTTATGCTATTATTTGCATTTACGATAAAGTCAATATCACCATCCTTGTCAACATCAGCAATATCAAGATTGCTAATACCAGTAAGGCCTATAACAGGTAGATAATTTTGAAATGAGCTTCCATCATTCATGTAGAAATACAAATTATCAGGTGTCCAGTAGATAATATCAATAGTTCCGTTATTATCTAAATCTGCAGATTGAATTCCAAATCTATAACTTCTCGACCATTCCAAATTATAATTTAAACCTTTGTATCCTTCAAAATTACTAACTTGTTGATCAAACAGACCATTATTATTTATATATAAAATACTGGTATCATGTCCTAAAGAGAATATGTCTTCATCACCATCTAAATCATAATCAATCCATCTTGCTGAATATGAAGTAGGTTTATTTAATAACGCGTTGGTATAACCATCAGGTCCATCATTTCTATATAAATAGAAATAGGTAAGATAATCCTGACTTTCATGATCCCATCTGTATCCTGAGACTAAAATATCTAGGTCATTGTCGTTGTCATAATCAGCAAGTTCGTGTTTTAATCCGTAGAAATTTTCATCGAACCAAATATTTTGAGACCTCACCTGGCCATCAATCAATTTATTGATTCTCATTGAATTACCATCAAGAACAACAAGATCATTTTTACCATCATCATCAAAATACATCCAATTTCCTAACACATCTTGTTCAGCCCATCCAAAATTATATGTTTGATAGGTGAAATCAGATGAATTATTACTATAAATTCTGTGGTTTTGATTACGTGAAGCATAAATATCCAAATCATTATCGTTATCGTAATCAATTAATGAAATAATTTCAATATTGTCATTTTTCTGATCAAAATTTAAATCGGTTAAATTGAAATTATTTTCCCCATCGTTTTCATAAGACTTTAATCTTCTCTCATTCGTTAATAGTAAAATATCTAAATCTTCATCGTTATCTATATCTCCCCAAATTGAGTATTTTGCACTAACACTATCAAGTAATTGAGAAAGATTAAATGATGGACCTTCGATAGTAAATGATAGTGTATCAGAAAAAGAAGAACCTTTATAACCAGCATCGACTGATTGAACACACCAATAATATGTTTTACCGGAGGGTGCAACAAAATCAAGTGAATTATTGGTGAACGAACCTTGTTGAGGAATGAGAAGTGAACCATCATTATTAGCTAATGCATTAATAATATCAGCTCCCCCAGGAGTTGTTCCTAACTTAATATTATAAGAAATTAATGGTATTTGAGTATTAGAAATTCCTGAAGTATCGCTATCAGTTACTTCATCCCAACTAATAGTTACTTTACTTCCATTTACAACAGCCTGTAAATTTGTTGGTAAATCAGGAGCGGTATTTAGATTGGAAGAATTATTATAGTATGCTTTGATAACTCTTTCACCATTTCGTAATTCACCAGAAATTATAACATCTAATGCATCATCGTTATCTATATCCCCAACAGAAAGAGTTTGTGGTTGACTGTTGAAAATATTTTCTTCTAACCCCGATTTTGAATATTTAAATGTACCATTATTATTAAGGAAGAGCTTTGTTTGATATTGGAAATCGTAATTTACATAATTACCGGTTGTTACTACTAAATCTATATCTCCATCGTTATCAAAATCACCAAGATCAAATTCCCCAAAATTATCAAATTCTCCTAAATCAAGTTGATTAGATGTGAATATACCTGAGTTGTTTTCGAACAGATAAAAGTAGCCTTTTCTTGATCGATCATCTTGATAGAAGGATGCCATGATATCCAGATCCCCATCATTGTCATAATCTATTGTTTTTATTTGTACTTCGCTTGTTTCAATACCGAGAGGAATTCCTTGAATTTTATTATTATAATTATATTGACTTCTTTGTTTAAGAACTATAAAGTTATACGAACTTGAAAGCATACTTATTGCAACTATTTCTTTAATCCCATCATTATCAATATCAAATGAAATTAATCCGGATCTGCTACCATCAAAATTATCAAAAAGAGAAGTGTTTGTTTCATTATCCCATCCAGCCAAACTAATGTTTTGGAAATTTCCATTTCCATCATTGATGTATCCAATAATATCTCCGTCATGAAGTATTAAATCTATGTCGCCATCATCATCAATATCAGTCCAATTTACAGATCCCCATGCAATATGATTATTAAAGTAATCTTGTTCAACAAACGTACCCCCATTATTAATATATGTATATGCTCTGTGATTTTGAATTATTGAAATATCTAAGTCATTGTCTGAATCAATATCAACCCATTCAGATTTAAACAAACTCCATTCATTGTATGATAAATTTGGAAATTCAGCTTGCCTGTTTTCTTCAGTAAAAGTACCATTTCCATTGTTTTTAATAAAACTTATCGATTTATTATATGTGGTATGAGAACCTAATTGCATTATATCCATATCACTATCATTATCATAATCACCCATGCGTACAGTTCCCCTTAACATTGCAGGACGAATTCCTTCCATACCAATATTTGCAGATGTAAAATAGGTACCTTGAATTTCAAATGAATCAGATACTGTAAATGCAGATGAAGCATATATTGCATCGACAGATTGAACCGACCAGTAATATTTTCTGCCACTCTCAAGCTCAACAGTATAGGATGTGTCAGATGTAATACCATTTTGAGGAAGGAGCAATAAACCATTTGCTGGATTTGAAACAGGTTTAACAATATTAGCCTGATTGATAGATGTTCCAATCATTAAATTATAAGTTGTCATATTTTCAGAAACATCCTCAGTATCTAATACTTTATTCCAAGATAAAATAACAGAACTTCCATCAATTACTGATTCTAATCCGGAGGGAATGGCAGGAACATTATTTCCAGGATTTACTTCGTTATCAAATAATTTCAATGCATTCCTGCTGGCTAAAAGAATATCAAGGTCACCATCATTATTATAATCAACCAGATCAATACCTCTAATCCTGGAATCATTAATACCCACATTGTATTTTGTGAATGAAGTAGCATTATTTTCATAATAATATGCTACTAGTTTTTTGTTCTCATTAGTAATATTATAATAGAAGTCACCATCCCAATTTTCTGCTGACCAGTATATAATGTCATAATCACCATCATTATCATAATCTTCAGCCTTGATATCTGATAAAGTTCCATTTAATCCTTCGAAAGGAATATCAGTATTTGTATAAACTCCCGAATTATAGTTGTATAAAATAGAATAGGATGAATCTTTAGCATCAGTCAGAACACCTGCAACAAATAAATCCAAATCATTATCTAAATCATAATCAATCCACTTAGCACTTAAACCTGGTTTAATTCCGTTCGTACCTGCTTCGGTATATGAACCATTATTATTTTCGAGAATTTTTGTTAGGTATCTATACTCCTGAAGATTATGGTACCAAACAATTCCACTAACCAGAATATCTAGATCATTGTCGTTATCATAATCTTTTACATCTATTCCAATTCGGTCAAATGAAACATTGGGGATGTTAACTAAATAATATTCATCAAAAGTATCGTCTCCATTGTTGTAATAAGCTCTTAACCAGTCATCCCTGGTTGTTAGTAAATCCAAATCTCCATCCATATCCATGTCGAACCATTTTGTGCCAGTCATTAATCTTGCATATCCGAGATGGGCTCCTAACAAAGTAAATGTTCCGGTATTATTTTTTAATAATTTAACACTTTCGTTGCTTTCAATTATATAAAGATCAAGATCCCCATCAACATCATAATCAACCCAACCAATATTTTCAGGATTACTAATATTTACATTAACATTTATAGGATTAGTAACATCAATAGTGTTCGATATATTTCGATATATTTTAATCTCATAGTTGGTTGATATTACAACAATATCCATATCCCCATCACTTTCATAATCTCCCCATGCTGCTGATTTAGCTTTTAAACTTCCAAAATTAATACCTGAAAGTAATGTAGCTGGACCAGGTGCAGTAAAACTCTGTTCTGCTGCGAACGCTGAGGATCCGTCTTCTTTGTCAATTGATTGTACAGTCCAATAATAAGTTAAACCAGCTATTGGTCTGAACACAAAGGAATTATTGGAGCCAATATTACCTTGTCCTTGTTTTAATAAGGTTCCATCTGCAAGAGCATTTACGCTTAAAACATCAGTTCCTCCAGAAGAAGTACCAATTTTTAAATTATAGGTAATAGCATCCTGAGGAGTTTCTGTATCAGAAGCCATATCCCAACTTAAGGTATATGTTCCATTATTTTGAGTTTCTGATAAGTTACCAGGTGCAGTTGGTGCAACATTTGCAGAATAAGTATTGTTATTAAATATATGAATAAATTCTCCTGAACTATTTCGATTCATATATATTAATTCTTTCACGCCATCATTATCAAAATCAGCAGCTTCCACATCCCTGATTTCAGAATTGTTTAATTCTATGTCAGTGGCAGTTTCTGAGAAAGTATTATCCTGATTATTTAAATATAAAATGAAATTATTGTAATCATAAGAACCATCCTGTACATCGAAGGTAATTAAATCGAGGTAGCCATCATTATTCATATCTGCCCATTCAAGTTCGGGAGAATTATCAAAAATTGGAATACTGTCGATACCAGGATCTTCTGATGAAAAGCTATTATTATTGTTAACATATAATAATAACGTGTGAAGTTGATTATCACTTGCATCTTCAACATAAAGAACAATATCCAAATCCCCGTCAGAATCGGTATCAACGAATTGGCCATAGGCAGTTCTGATTTCTGGAAATCCTGCATTAATTCTATTAAATCTAAAACCGCCTAGATTTTTATACAAATAGATAATTTCAGTATTATATCCGTCACAACGTCTTCCTGTTATTAAAACATCTGTATAGCCATCGTTATCATAATCGGCAGCTGCAATTGAAGGTCTATCGTGAACATTCATCAGATCATCCATACTTTTTTCAATGAAATTGCCATTATTGTTTTCAAGGACAAATGGATGCCAACATTCAGAAGCTATCATTAAATCCTGATCGCCATCCATATCATAATCAGCCCAGGCATGAGTATACTTCATGTTTTGACTTGGGAGATTAAAGTTTCTGACTTTTGTAAGTGTATTATCTCCGTTATTTCTGTATAATTTGCTTGAATAAGATCTTTCGAATAAATCCAAG
>CAZBZX010000197.1:0-7979 GCA_964496465.1 uncultured Bacteroidales bacterium | reverse complement strand
AAATGAAACGTTGCATGAAATAATTCAAAATGAAGATAATTTTGTATTAGCAACCGGTGGTGGGGCTCCTTGTTTTTACAATAATATTGAATTAATGCTTAAAAAAGGAGTTACCGTATATCTTGAATTGGATATAAATACTTTAGTAAACAGGTTAATACATGCAAAAATATACAGGCCTCTTATATGGGGAAAATCTGAATCTGAATTAAAAGAATATGCTGAAAAAATGCTTGACAAGCGAAACCCGTATTATAAAAAAGCTCATATAATCATCAACGAATTAGATCCTGATGTTGAGGAAGCTTCAAAATTAATTATCAAAAAACATAAAAAAATAGCGAAAAAAATCTTTATTTAAGAATATTTTTCTTTAGGTTCTTCTTTAAACTCTTCATACAAATCAATCTCTAAGTACTTAGACAAAAATTTAACTCCAATATAAAAAGGAATAGTATCAAGTAAGGCTGATACCATTTTAAATACATAATTTGATAAAATTAAAATTAATATTCCATGCATTACCGTCTCTCCTGGATTAATATGAATGGCACTTTTTGCACCTAAATAAGTTATAGTTATAACAGCGACACTATCAACCATTTGGCTGGTTAAAGTTGAGCCATTGTTTCTTAGCCAAAGCATTTTACCTTTAGTAAGCTTTCTTAATGCATGAAATATTTGAACATCAATAAATTGAGCAGTCAGGTATGCAACCATTGATGCTGATGTTGCGAGAGACGTAAGATATCTTATATAAAAAAAAGTTCTATTTGGATCACCATATAATGGTAAACCATCAGCACCTAATTCAGGGTGCGGAGGTAATGCTCCGCCTAACCATAATATGAATAAAACCCATATATTTAAAACAAATCCAACCCATACAACAGTATTTGCTCTTTTTCTGCCATATAATTCACTAATAAAGTCAGTACATAAAAATGTAATTGGATACGGCAATACTCCCACAAAAACAACAAATGGTACATGAATTCCAAATATGCCAAAAGAAAGATCTATTTGTCGGGATATTCCTAAGATATTTAAAACTGCGAGTGTTCCAAGAAAAAAGCCGGTAAGAATAATAAATACTAATTCTCTTCGCCAAATTATTTTTTTATCAACATTAGTACTTGCTCCAAACATTAATTCCTATATTATTTAAGCCAAATATAACAATATTATATTTGTTTATTAATAATTTAGAGAGGAAAAAAATAATATACCGTTTATAAATACTTGATAATCTATCAATAACATAGAATATTATTTTCCAGATAATGATTCTTTAGCAGTTTCACTTATTATCTGTTGAGCTTCTTCCTTCCCAATATAACGGTCGATTATACCATGTACAATATAAATAAATGGGGTAAGTAAAATAGCTATGATTAACTTGCCGGTATATCCAGTAAATGCAGTATTTATATATTCTGTAAAACTGAGTTTTCCTGGAAGATAAAAAGCAATACCAGTTACAACAAATGTGTCAATGAGCTGAGATACTACTGTTGACCCTGTCGCTCTAAGCCATATGTGCTTTTCTCCTGTTTTTTGTCTTAAAATCCAAAATACAACAACATCAATAAGTTGCGATGCAATAAAAGCACAAATACTTCCTACAATTATCCATAATGACTGTCCGAAAACCAAATTAAACTCCTGATCTTGAACCGGAGAATTATGTGAAGCTTTTACATGCATAGCAGCAAAAAGAATAACAAATGTATATGTTATTAAAACGGCTGTAAGCAAAGTTAATTTTCGTACGCCTTCCTTCCCGAAATATTCATTAATTAAATCAGTGGATAAAAATACAATTGGCCACGGTATAATACCAATGCTCATAATAAATGGGCCTATTTGAATAATTTTTCCACCAATTACTTCACCAACAACAGCATTGGCTACGAAAAAACCAGCTAAAACTATAAAGATTATATCTTTCCTCGATTTTACATTCATCCCAAAAATAAATGAGCTTTTACAAAAAAAAAATTTAGGTGACTCCAAATATATAATATTAAATTTGATTTATATTAATTGAATACATCATAACACTATTATATTTGTTCAAATTCTTCCATTTGTCAAAAAATAGAGTTGATTCATCAATTTTAATAGAATTAATTATTCTTATCCCAATTTTTTATTATAGATTTAGATTTTTAAAAATTGTTGTATTTTTTACAATGTAATGAATTCAAATATTTTAAAGGCTTTAAATATTGAGGCTGAGGAGTCAAAAGGTGTTTTTCTTCTCATTTCTCAGTCAATTTTTATCGGGATTTTTTATGGAGCATACGAAATTGCTGCGAATTCTTTATTTCTTGATTATTTTGAACCTTCCGTAATTACAAAAGCATACGCTGTTTCAGGTTTAGCTGGAATTGCATTAACTGCGGTTTATTCTGCTCTACAGGAAAAAATAAAGTTTTCAAATCTAGCAATAATAAATTTACTTTTCATTGGCATATTAACAGCACTTATTAGATTTAGTTTTGGAATTATTAGTGTAAAAATAATTGCTTTTATATTACTCGTTATTTATGGCCCCCTACGAATAATTGCTTTAGTTGGTTTTTGGGGTTCTGTTGGACGACTTTTTTCATTACGTCAAGGTAAACGATTATTTGGATTAATTGATAGTGGTTGGATCTTAGGTATAATAATAAGTTGTTATGGAATTCCTATATTACTTAAATTTAATTTTCAGACGAACAATCTTCTTTATATTTCTACAGCGAGCATTTTATTAGCATTATTATTGCAAACAATTTTGGGTAGAAGTTTTAACTTAAATCCGGTATCAGAAGGAACTGAAGAAGTAAAGTTAAAAGAACGGAAGCTAACCGAGATGGTTAAAAACCCATATATCCGATCAATGGCAATATTTGTTGTCCTTTCAATGATTACTGCCTTTTTTGTTCAATATTCATTCATTTATGCCACAAAAGATAATTACCCGGGATCTACTGAATTTTCGATGTTTTATAGTTTTTATACCGGTACAATGATGATATTTATTTTATTAATAAAAACTTTTGTCTACAGTAGATTGATAAAAACCTATGGTTTAAAAGTAGCATTAATTGTTTCTCCATTGTTATTAATTCTATTTTCTTCACTTGCAGCAATTATTGGATCATTTTTTGGGTATACATCAGCTTCTCCGTCATTTGCATTTTTCTTTCTATTAATAGCCTTAACAAAATTATTTGCATCTGCTCTTAAGGATGGTATTGAAGTACCTTCTTTTAAAATTTTATATCAATCCATTGATAAAGCAATTCGACATGCTATACAAGCTAAAATAGACGGTACAGTAAACGAAATTGCCGCACTTTTCTCAGGAGTTTTATTAGCTTCTTTAACACTTCTTCCTTTCTTTAAAATACTTCACTTCTCCTATTTTTTAGTAATAATATTGGTCATATGGGTATATGTTGCCACTAAGCTATATATCCAATATCAAAAATCACTTCAAAGTGCATTATCAAAAGAAAAGACATCAATTTCTCCTCATGATGAAATACTTCAACCCCATCTGGAAATAGTAAAAAATAGATTAGAAAATAAATCTGATTCAAATGAAATTTTATTGTTAAAAGCAGTAGAATTAATTGACCCTATTGAATATGAAGAACATCTAATTACAAATATAGGAAACCATAATAAAAATATTAATTTTTATATTTCCGAAATCGAAAGACTAAAAATCTTCATCCCGGAATCTTCTGTTGGAGTAATAACAAAAAAAGGAAATGATGAATTAAAGAATAAACTTAAATCAATTCAGCATTTAATTCTTGAACCTGCAGCAAAAATTTCTTTATCTGAAATAAAAACATTAGCCAATTCAGCTATAAAAGAGAATAAATTAAAAGCATGCAGACTAATAAAATATGCTAAAATTAAAGAAAGTGATGAATTTCTAACTAAGTTATTACGCGATTTTGACAGACAAATTAAAATTGAAGCTATAAAAGCTTCTGCATATGTTTATAATTCAGAAATTATATCATTAATAATTGATTTGATTGATGAACCAATTTATGCTCCTTTTGTAACAGCAGCTTTAAAAAAGATCGGGAAAGAATCTGTAGATTTAATTGAACAAACTTTTTATAAAAGCGATGTTAATACCGATACATTAATAAAATTAATTAAACTCTTTGGTTATTTAAAGGTTAAAAGAGGGGTGAAAAGTCTAATTAATTCTATTGATCATGTTAATAGAGAGGTACAATATCAATCTGTTGTTTCATTATTGCAAAATAACTTTACACTTGATGAAACAAACACTTTACATATTCACGAATCAATTGAAAAATTAATTGGAATAATTGCCTGGAATATTGCTGCTTTAGCAAGTCTGGAAGACAAAAATGTAAAATCCTTTCTTACAGAAGCTCTTAATGAAGAGCTAAAATTAAATCATGATAAACTATTTCTTCTATTATCAATAGCTTATGACAAAAGTTCGATTGATAATGTACGTGAAAACCTTGAAAGCGAAACGGCAGAAGGAATAGGTTTTGGAATTGAATTACTCGACCAGTTTGTGTCTGATGAATTAAAAAATATTCTATTCCCAATTCTTGATGATTCTTCAAAAACTGACAAAATTAAACAATTACAAAATCAATATCCTGTTGACAAAACAGAAGATTTACAAACTTTATTTATTGATATAATTAACCGGGATGTTAATCAAATTAATTTTTGGACCAAAGCTTGTGCAATATTTGAATTAGATAAACTTGAAAATTTAGAAATAAATGATGCATTAATTGCCCAATTATTTAATCCAGACCCACTTTTAAATAGCATGACCGCTAGCTTAATTATTAAAAGAGATAAAAAAATATTTGATAGCTGCATTTTAAGGATAGATAGTAAAATAAAAGAGCAATTGATATATAAGTTATTTGATGAAAAAGCAGAATATATACCCGAATTTGATCAAGTATTATTTTTCAAAGAACAAAAAAACACTTCTCTTTTATCAGGAAATTCTATCTATAAATTGATTAGAAATTCAACATATAAACACACAAATGAAATAACTAAAATTAAGCTGAATGGAAAAAGGAGTGTCCTGTTTATTTATGAAGGAGAAATTAATCTATATGAAAATAATAAGCAATTGAAAAAAACTTCATCAAATGGTGTAATTAATTTATTCAATTATATTGGCGAAAGTAATTATGAAATTGAACTTTTAGAGAATACAAAATACTTTGAAATTGAAGATGTTAAATTATCAAAACTAATATATGAGGACTATAATATATTAAACTTATTTATAAATAGTTAGCAATAGTTTTATTCTTTATTATAAATATTTAAATTTATTTTAATACCTTTAAAACCTGTAAATAATAACAAATTAGAATAATAAGCGAGTTGTGAGAAAAAGAACTACGATATTTCGACAATTAATTTTAAATGTTGTATTCCCTGTTGTAATAGCACTGTTATTGCTTGCTATCTTTAATTTTTTGCACAGTAAAAGTAATCTTGAAGAATACCATGAGAGTAAAAATTTTATCATTACTGATGAAATTACCCATAT
This sequence comes from uncultured Bacteroidales bacterium, assembly GCA_964496465.1. Classification (GTDB taxonomy): domain Bacteria; phylum Bacteroidota; class Bacteroidia; order Bacteroidales; family CAYFUP01; genus CAZBZX01. Next base: position 2,398 of record CAZBZX010000197.1, on the reverse strand, counting down.
CCATGAATTTCAAGATCTGGCACTCGAAATATTAGAAAGCAATCTTGATAAAAGAACAAGAACATTTTCAGACAAATTGGTAAATCAATATTTTAAAAATACAAAAAACATTGAAGAAGCTGATTTAAATAAAATTCGCCGCGAACTTGGGATGGACCCCAAAATGGAAGATATATACATAATAAATAAAGAAGGTAAAATTGTTAATACTACATTTCTGAAAGATTTAGGCCTAAATTTATTTAGTTTTGGTGAAGAACATAAAAATTATTTATTGCATGTTATCCAGGGAGGCGAGTATGTAAGCGAACGAATTGCCATTGAAAACACTACTAAAAGGCTTAAGAAGTATACTTATCAACCTACCAATGATGGAAAATATATAATAGAACTTGGGGCATATTCTCAAAAAGCTGATGAAATTGTTGATTTTATTAAAAGCAGGCTTGAACAATTACCTCAAAAACAGGAAAGTATAGTTGATGTAGATGTTTATATCGGATCTGAACAACCTTTTTCTTTATATAAAACTTCCATAGAAATGGAATATAGTGATATTGTACAACAAGTTTTTAAAGATCAGATCAAAAGAGAAATTCGAAAAAAAGAAGGTAAAAAGCATTTACATTATGAATATATTTATTTGCCAAGAAAAAATACAGCATTATATAAAGGTTCTGTAATAAAAATTGTTTCTGACAGATCAGGAGAAGTTAGTCTTCTTCGGGATGAATTACTTAAATTTCTTATTGTATTTGGATTAACTATAATTATTGTAATTTATTTAATTTACAATAAAACAAAAATTATTACCGATCCAATTAAAAAGCTGGTTGATAATGTAAACCGCATTACAAACGGTCATTTGGATGAAAGAGCTGAAGTAGTTGGAAATAATGAAATTACAAGTCTTTCGGAACAATTCAATATCATGATTGAACAATTAGAAAGTTATTATAATGAATTGGAAGAAAAAGTGAGAGAAAGGACTTATGAAATATATCAGCAAAAAGAAGAAATTGAGGCACAAAGAGATGCTTTAGAAGACCAACGAAATATGCTTGCTGATAAAAATAAAAAGCTCGAGTCAGCATATAAAGAGATTGAACAGCAAAAGAAAAACATTACAGACAGTATTCATTATGCAAAACGAATTCAAAATGCAATTCTTCCGAGCAATGAAGAATTTGATGAGCTTTTGCCTGAATCGTTTATTATTTATCGACCAAAAGATATTGTTAGCGGAGATTTCTATTGGCTCGAAACACTTGAAGATAAAATTATGGTTGCAGCTGTAGACTGTACTGGCCATGGTGTACCTGGTGCATTTATGTCGATTGTTGGCCATAACCAATTGCATTATGCAGTAAACAGTAAAAATATTATTAAACCATCTGAAATTTTAAATGAATTAAATTACGGGGTAACTCATACATTAAAACAAACCAGCGGTGCAAGAGCTGTGCGCGATGGAATGGATATTGCCCTATGTACTTTTGATAAAAAATTTAAAAAAGTAGAATTTGCAGGAGCATATAATCCTTTAATGCTTATTCGCGATAATGAATTAATGCAAATAAAAGGAGATAAATTTCCAATTGGAGCTTTTTTAGATGAAGAACTTAATAAATTCACCAATAATGAGATTGAATTAAAAAAAGGAGATATGCTTTATATTTTCTCTGATGGATATGTTGATCAATTTGGAGGAAGTGATGGTAGAAAATTTTTAATAAAAACTTTTAAAACATTATTATTAGATATCCATAAAAAATCATTGGAAGAGCAAAAAGCCCAATTACTTGAAACATTAGAGGAATGGAAAAAAGGATATCCTCAAATTGATGATATATTAATTATAGGAATAAAAATTTAAAAATTAATATATTATAAAATTTCAAATGCCCAAATGAATAAAGTCCCAAACGTATTTATAAGTTATAATATAAATGATAATGAAATTACTGATTCTAAAATCGGATGGGTAACTGAATTTTCAAAATATCTTAAATTTGTTTTAAAAAAATTTGTTGGCGACGAACCTGTTATATTTACTACAGAAGATAAATCTAAAAATACAGATATAAATGCTTCTATCATTATTGCAAGCAATGATTATTTTAACACAGCTGAATGCTTAAAAGAATGCAAAGAATTAGCTGATCAGAAAGGTAATCAATTATATATTGTATTTGATCGACACTTTGAAATGGTTTGGGCGAATATGCATCACGAATATCCTCAACAGGGCTGTAGGAAAACAGTCTTTCGTGATATGTATAGGTCCATTTGCCCGCGACAGGATCAATCCAGTGGTCGTGAATTCCATTGACGACTTCCTGCCTGTAAGATTCAAGCTCTTCCGGACCACCGGGAAAATTCTTATGAATTCGAGGCT
>CAZBZX010000196.1:0-7994 GCA_964496465.1 uncultured Bacteroidales bacterium | reverse complement strand
AATGAAGAATGAAGAAGTCTATTAACTACTAACTACTAACTTCTTCTTAATTCAATAATTCAATAATTCAATAATTCAATAAATCATAAAATCAATAAATAAAAAATGTGCGGACGATACATACAAGTACAAAAAGTTGAAGCCATAGAGAAAAGGTTCAATGTGAAGGTTCCGGAAGGAGTAGAAATAAAACCAAGTTTTAATATTTCACCCGGACAATATGCTCCTGTAATTACGAATGATAACCCAAAGCAAGTACAATTATTTCAGTTCGGGCTTACTCCATTCTGGGCAAAAAAGCCAATGTATTTATTTAATGCCCGGGCTGAAGGTGACAGGAATAAGGAAAACGATTCTGCTTACAAAGGCTCGAAAGACATTATCAATAAACCTGCTTTTCGAAAACCCATTCGCTCACAGCGGTGCCTCGTAATTGCCGATGCTTTTATTGAAGGAACAACTACTGAAAAATTAAACAAACCTTTTGTGGTTTACCTTCGCGAGCATGAAGGGTCATTTGCCTTTGCCGGAATATGGGATACCTGGAATAACATGGAAACAGGAGAGATTATCAATTCTTTCTCAATTATTACTACAGTAGCAAATGAATTCCTTCAAAAGTTACCGCATCACCGATCGCCTGTTATATTACCTCGACATCAGGAAGAAACATGGATTTCGTCAAACAGTCCATTAACTGATATTACAAAAATACTGAAACCATATCCGGCAGAACTGATGAATGCATATCCTATTTCAACGGATATAAAAAATCCGCGTGCTGATGGCCGTCAGCTAATTGAACCTATAGGAGAACGGGTAATTCCGGAACACGAATATAATCTAAAAACCAGTCTTGAACTTCATGGAATGGGAAGTTTTAAAATGAGGAAAAAAGTAAAGTAGAAAAAATGAAATGGATTAACAGAAATATTAAAATATATTGGGGGTGAAATATCAGATACTCGTCCTAATAGTCTAAAAACTAAGCTAAAAATGAAAAAATCAATAATTTTTATCACTGCATGTTTTATCGTTACATCTTTTTTTGCGTTTACATTTTATAAAGAGGATATTAATAATGTTTTAAATGTAGAAATGAATGATACTTCATTTAATTATTTTAATGGTTTATATGAAGGGCAATCACGTGACGGTTACTCGGCAGAGAATTACTGGGGACACATCCGAATATTAGTAGCAAATAGTACATTTGAAGCAATTGACTTTATGATTAGAGATTCATCATCACATGAAAATGTTGACTCTATGTATGGAGTAATACATTATCAGAATATTCCAGCTTATCAAAAGCAATGTGTAAATGATGGAAATGGAATTAAAGAGTATCCAAAACAATTATTAGAAAAGCAAAGTTTGGATAGTTTAGATGCTATTTCTGGTGCAACGTGGTCCTATAATATTTTTATTGCTTCAGCTAAAGAGGCCTTGGATATTTCAGCTTCTACAGGAATAAATATAAACAATAATGATGCTTTAGCAATTAACGTTATACCAAATCCTTCATATTCAATATTTAATTTGAATTATAGTATTCCGTATAAGAATCATGTTAAATTGTTCATATATGATAATCAGGGAAAATTGGTGAAAATATTGATTGATCAGGAACAATGCGCTGGAAATTATTCTATTCCATGGAACGATTGTCCTTCAGCTGGGTTATATACATGTTGCTTGCAAGTTGATAATTCAATTAGCTATAATAAAATAGTAAAATTGAATTAGTATTTTTTAAAATTAGACTATTAGTTACTCCTTCATTTGTGTTATATAATTTCATGAATATACACCAAAGAGATATTGCTGTATAGTTCTGAGAATTATATAATCGCTTATTAAATTATTATTATTTTCTTTTTAAACAATTTTAATATATAGCTTGAGATATTACCAGGCTTGTATTAAAAATCAAATACTAACTAATAGCTAAGGTGTATATTTTTCATTCATACTATAGCTTACGCTACGGAACGCTATCCTTAGAGCAAATTATTGAAATAGCTAAAAATAATGGGCTGCAAAGCATTGTATTAGCTGATATTAATAATTCTACAGGTGTACTCGATTTTGTAAATCTTTGTCAGAAAAATAAAACTAATCCTATTGCTGGTATTGATTTCAGAAATGAAAATGATTATTTATATACCGGTATCGCAAAAAACAACGAAGGATTCAGGGAAATGAATGATTTTTTATCGGAGCATAATTTAGAGAAAATGAAATTACCAAAGATAGCTCCTGAATTTAAAGATACATTTATTTTTTATTCTCTTGGAAGCATCAGAATTTCTGAATTAAAAGATAATGAATACATTGCTGTCAAATCATCTGAAATTCGAAAACTGGTTAACTCCGAGTATACAAGAAACCAATCAAAACTTGTAATTCAGCAACCTGTAACATTTATAGATTACAATGGGTTTGAATTGCATCAACATCTCAGGGCTGTTAATAATAATATTTTACTTACACAACTTACGCCAAACCAGGTAGCTGCAAAAGATGAGATAATGATTCCATTAAATAAGCTTGTATCTGTTTTTAAAGAATATCCACAAATTATTAAAAATACTGAGAAGCTTATGGATGACTGTTTTTTTGCGTTCAATTTTAAAGAAACAAAAAACAAAAAAACATTTACGGGAAATCAAAATGAAGATAGATTGTTACTGGAAAAACTCGCAATGGATGGATTAATTTATCGATATGGTAATAAAAACAAAAAAGCAGAAAAACGTATAAAACACGAGTTAGAATTAATTTGTAATCTTGGATTTGCAGCTTATTTTCTAATTGCATGGGATGTTGTACGGTATTCCATGTCTAACGGAATTTATCATGTAGGACGGGGGAGTGGTGCCAATAGTCTGGTAGCTTACTGTTTAAAAATCACTGATGTTGATCCCATTGAATTGGATTTGTATTTTGAGCGATTCATTAATCCTCGTCGTACCAGCCCTCCCGATTTTGATATTGATTATTCATGGAAAGACCGTGACCAGGTGCAGGATTATATTTTTAAACGTTTTGGTAAGAAACACACTGCTTTGCTCGGTGCCATGTCAACTTTTAAGGGAAAGTCCATTTATCGCGAATTGGGTAAAGTGTATGGCTTACCTAAAGAAGAAATTGACTCATTTATTGATAATCCTGTTGGGAATATAAATACAAATGAAATTACCCAAAAAATAATTGACATCGGTAACCGGATGATTGATTTTCCTAATCTACGAAGTATTCATGCTGGAGGAATATTGATTTCTGAGAAACCTATAACTTATTATACAGCATTGGATTTGCCTCCAAAAGGATATCCTACTACCCAATGGGACATGTATGTGGCAGAGGATATTGGTTTTGAAAAGCTTGATATTTTAAGTCAGCGGGGAATTGGGCATATCAACGAATGCGTTGAAATTGTACAGCAAAACCAGGGAATTAAAATTGATGTTCACCAGGTTGATAAATTCAAGAAAAACGAGCAAGTAAAAAAACAGTTGAAAGCAGGGGAATCAATAGGCTGTTTTTATGTGGAAAGTCCTGCTATGCGTGGATTATTGAAAAAACTCAGATGCGATAATTACATCAGTCTGGTAGCCGCGAGTTCCATTATAAGGCCCGGAGTTGCCAAAAGCGGGATGATGCGTGAGTATATTAATCGCTTTCATAATCCGAATGGGTTTTCTTATTTACATCCTGTGATGGAGGAGCAGTTAAAAGAAACATATGGGGTAATGGTTTACCAGGAAGATGTGCTAAAAGTATGCCACCATTTTGCCGGACTTGATTTGGCCGATGCTGATGTGTTGAGAAGAGTGATGAGCGGAAAACCCAGATTCAAAAATGAATTTGATTTAATTGTAAATACCTTTTTTAAGAATTGCGATGAACGTGGTTATCCGCCAGAACTCACCGAAGAAGTTTGGCGACAAATTGCTTCGTTTGCTGGGTATTCTTTTTCTAAAGCGCATTCAGCTTCATACGCAGTCGAAAGTTTTCAGAGTTTGTATTTAAAATCGCATTTTCCACATGAATTTATGGTAGCTGTTATTAATAATTTTGGCGGATTTTACAGAACCTGGGTATATTTTAATGAAGCTAGAAGATGTGGAGCAAAAGTAAATCTGCCTTGTGTAAATCACAGTAACTACAAAACGACCATTTTTGAAAAAGATATTTATATTGGGTTTGTGCATATTACCAATTTGGAAAATAAAATAGGTCACTCCGTTGAGCAGGAGCGACAACAAAATGGTGACTTTTTAAATTTATACGATTTTACGAACCGGGTTTTCATTACTCTTGAGCAATTAATAATTCTAATTAGGGTTGGGGCTTTCCGGTTTACAGGAAAATCAAAAGCATATTTATTGTGGGATGCTCATTTTTTTTTAGGACATCAGAAGAAAGCAGTTACCCATAAAAAATTGTTTGAAACTACTCAAAAAAAATTTACTCTTCCCAAATTGGAGTATACCAAGGTTGAAGATGCCTATGATGAAATTGAATACCTTGATTTTCCGGTTACGCTAACACATTTTGATTTACTGAAAACAAAATTCAGAGGTGAAATCTTTGCGAATGATATGATAAAAAATGTGGGTAAAAAGGTTCGTATGGTTGGACATTTGGTAACCATTAAATATGTATGGACATCTAAAAAAGAAATTATGCATTTTGGTTGTTTTTTTGATGTGCATGGAGAATTTTTCGACTCTGTTCACTTTCCTGATTCATTAAAGAATTATCCTTTCCGGGGAGGCGGTGTATATTTGTTGCTGGGTAAAATTGTTCAGGAATTTGGCCACCCGAGTATGGAAGTAGAAAAAATGGCAAAATTGCCTATTGTTGAAGATCCGAGGTATAAATAGTATGGAAGTTATTTGTTAATGGACTCAGGTAAACTTCCTTCCTTTTTCTATTTTTTGTTTATTTGAACTCTTTCACGTATTTTACATTTGTTTATATTTATGTGTAAAAGTAAGTATTGTAAAAACAAACCTTGAGAATTATAGGCATGAATTGAAATTTAAAAACTAAATCCGATGAGTATTATTCAACTCCTATCATGTGTTTCTGGTATAACAGGCAATGATCCAAACAAAAAACTAGCATGTAGTATTGCTGAAAGTGGAAACTCTGAAGCGGTTAAAGAATTAGTCGAAAATTTGAAAAATAAAAACAAAACTATTCAGAGCGATTGCATTGACACATTATATGAAGTTGGTTATCGAAATCCAGAATTAATTGCTGATTACTTTGATGAATTTCTGCAATTATTAAAAAGTAAAAATAACCGGTTAGTTTGGGGAGGTATGATTGCTTTAGCCACAATTGCTGATTTAAAACATAAAGAACTATTTAATGTGCTTGATATAATTATGCAAACAGTAGATAATGGTTCTGTAATAACAATTGATAATGGAGTTAATATATTAATCAAGTTAACAAAATACCCAAATTATTTTAACACTACAAATCCATTATTAATGGAGCAATTATTAAAATGTCCAATAAAACAATTGCCGATGTATTCTGAACGAGCTGTTGAATGTATAACAGAAAAAAATAAAATGGAATTTATACATATACTTGAGAACAGGTTTTCGGAATGTGAAAGAGAGTCCCAAAGTAAAAGACTGGATAAAGTATTGAAAAAAATAAAATAAAGATCATAAAATACCAAGACCAAATGATGATAAATGATAATCAATTAATTAATAAATAGTTACATTCATCAACTATATCATGATGATCAGAATATCAGGATTGAAGCAATAAATCAACTTGGGGAAATTGGTGATGAGTTATGCCTATAAGAATTACATGAGATATTAAAATATATTTCCAAAGAACATCAAGCTTTAATAATTGCTGTTGGCAAATTGAAAATGAAATTAGGAATAAAGTAATTATTTGATCAAGATGTCATTAAATAATTTGGAAATATTGGAGTTTGAGTAAGTATTTATTATATTTAGTTGACAGAAAAAGAGATTAATAAATTTCTGATTTGTTTTACTTTATAACAAAAACAAATAATTGTTCATCAAAATTATTTTAATATAGATCATTATGCTTAATAAAAATAGCAGATTAAATTTTTTAGTATTTTTTTCCATTACATTGTTTTTGTTTCAATCAGTTAATCTTAATGCACAAGATAAAATCCCGGACTCTTTGATTAATGAACGCATTCAATGTATTCAAAATATGTTTAATCAACAAAAAACAAAGGCAAATCTTTGGTGGTATGGTTGGTTAACAGGATATAGTGCTGCAGTGGTCGGCCAAACTGCAACATATTTTTTAACTAATGATATAGCATTAAAGCAGGATATGGTTTTAGGAGCATCAACAACTTTGCTTGGTGTGCTTGGTCAGTTATTTATGCCTTTGGATCCGGGACATAAAGCTGAAATTCTTTCTTCATATCCTGAATCAACTTCTGTGGAAAGAAACCTAAAACTTAACTATGCCGAAGATTTGTTAAAAGCAATGGCTTTAAGGGAAGAAGAAGGAAAATCCTGGAAGGCTCATGCAATTTGCGGAGCTGTTAATATAACTGGTGGAATTATTACCTGGAAAGGATTTGATCGTTCAATATGGGCTGGGGTTGGAAATTTTGCTTTTAATATGGCGATTACTGAAATTCAAATACTTACTCAACCAACCCAAGCTATTAACGATTATGAAAGATATTGTGCAAAATATAAAGCAGGATATTCTTCAGCAATTTATAAACCAAAATTATTTTTTTATGTATGTGCCTATCCGGGTGGAATTAAATTAAAGGTTTTGTTTTAATCAATTTAATCCTTGTAGCTTGTCATACATTTTTTTAATTCCGCCTAAAATTAAAAAGAGATTTCGATCCAAAGACTTATAAAAGATTGAAATAATGAAAATTCAATTTTCAACTTAATTGCTGAACTATATTTAGCTATAAACTTCTTGGCTCTGCCATGGAGGCATTTAATCATTTTACTGTATATAAGCTGTATGGAATATAAACCAGTTACTATTTTAGAGGATGTTACAATTATTGATGGAAAAGGGAATTTACCCAAATCGTCTATGTGTATATTTTTTGAAGACGGAAAAATAACTCATATTAATAAAAAAGATGAAAGATCCTATCCGGAAAATTCAAAAGTTGTAAATCTAAAAGATAAATATGTAATTCCCGGATTAATTGAAATGCATACTCATATGCTTGGGAAAAAAAATAATGAGGAAGTATGTAAAACATTACTTTCTTTTGGAATTACAACCATGCGAAATCCTGGAGCGTCAGCAGAAGAAAGTGTCACTTTAAGGAATAGATTGGCTTTAGGTGAGATAATTGGACCTCGATTATTTACTGCAGGTTGGCTAATGGATGGACCTGGATCAATATATGGTGGGATTATTGTTAATACAGAAGAAGAAGTTCGCGAACTTATTCAAAAACAAGCCAACATAGGTGTTGATTATATAAAATTATACACAAGTATAAATCCCGAATTATTAAACGCAGCCATTGATGAAGCACATTCTTCTGGGTTGGAAGTTTTAGGCCATCTTGGAAAAACCAGTTGGACCTATGCTGCAAATGCCGGAATTGATGGCCTTCTTCACAGTGCAATTGCAGGCCCTACATGGGAATTAATTCCAGTAAATAATAGGGATAGATTTTACAACCTGGCTAATCCTTCTAAAGATTTTAATCCTGAGCTATATAAAGAATGGGGTAAAATTGTTGATTTAAATGGACCAGAGATGGATTCTTTGGTTAAAGCTTTAGTTGTCAATCAAGTAGTTGTTGATCCAACCCTTGTGATGATGGAAGCCTTGATATGGGGGGATGACACAAATCACAGAGAAATGTTAGAACCAAATTTTGCACCTAAAGAAATCTGTGATGGATGGCGAAAAGCAAAATATAATCAATATACTTCCTGGTGGTCTAATGAAGCTTTTAGTGATAT
>CAZBZX010000195.1:0-8029 GCA_964496465.1 uncultured Bacteroidales bacterium | reverse complement strand
TCTAATTTAACGTAAGTTCGATATAAATTATCTTAGTTTTATTTGCCCCGTCCTTTAGGGCGGGGAAAGAATTATATTGGACTAATACGATTTTTGAAAATTTTGTAAATTATCTGAAAAATAACAAAATTTTCAAAAATCTCAAGATTTCTTAATTAACAAAAACCCCGCCCTAAAGAACGGGGCTATTGAATATCAATTATTTATATCGTTTTATAATGTCTAACTTACATTAATTTACTTATTTTATACTTTAAGATAGATTTTTTAGTTGATCGTTAAATGAAATTTAATATTATAACCAAAAAACTTTTTACTTTTCACTTCTCACTATTCACCTCTCACTTTTTCACACACCCACTCTCTTGCATTTACAAATGCCTCAATCCACGGAGTTATATCATCATTCTTTCTATCTTCCGTATAATACCCGCATTGCCAAGGGAAAAAGGCTCTTTCAATATGCGGCATCATGGCTAAATGCCTGCCATCTTTCGAAACTATTGCTGCAGCATCGAAAATTGATCCATTTGGGTTGGCAGGGTATGTTTCTTTTGCGTATTTTACAGGAATTAAATATTGATCTTCTTTATAAGGGAAAACAAATTTTCCTTCACCATGTGCAACATATGCTGCTAATTTACTCCCAGATAACGTTTTAAATAGGACTGAATTATTTTCTAAAATGGTTAATCCTAAAAATGAAGATTCAAATTTATGCGAATCATTTAATGTCATTTTTGGTTTATTTTCGTGTTCAGGATAAATTAATCCTAATTCAACCATCAACTGGCATCCGTTACAAATTCCTAAACTTAATGTATCATCGCGTTTGTAAAAATTATCTAAAGCAGTTTTTGCCTTTTCATTAAATAAAAATGCCCCAGCCCATCCTTTTGCTGAACCAAGCACATCTGAATTAGAAAAACCACCTACATAAACGATAAAATTAATATTTTCAAGTGTTTCCCTACCTGAAATTAAATCCGTCATATGAACATCTTTCACATCAAAACCAGCCAAATATAGCATATAAGCCATTTCCCTGTCACCATTTACCCCCTTTTCCCTAATAATTGCAGCTTTAAATCCAGTTTTTATTCTTCGTTTCGGATCAATATTATACTGTACAAATTTTCCGATAAAGTTGGAATTAAACTTATACTTAATAGAGTTATCTTTATAAGTTATAAATCTTTCTAAAGCAAGTTTTTCCCCACTTTGTTTTCTATCTAACAAATATGAAGTTTTGAACCATGTGTCTCGCAAATTATTTATGTTTAATTCATATTCATTTTTACCAAAAGTAATACTCAACTTTCGTTTAACATCAATTCTACCCAATGATATATATTCAATTTCCTTATTTTTTAGCTCTTTTTCAACGCTATTATCACTCTTAACCTGAATTATGATAGCAGGATTTTCGCTAAACAGAATTTTAATAAGATCGTTATTTTTAAACCCATTGATGTTTATTTGAGCGCCTGTTATGCTTTCAGCAAATAGCATTTCCAATATACAAGTAATAAAACCTCCTGAGGAAACATCATGACCAGCCAGAATTTGGTTTTGTTTTATTAAATTTTGAATGATTTCAAAAACCTTTACAACATAACTTGCTTCAATTTCAGGAGCCTTCCCTCCTATCTTATTCATTACCTGTCCAAAACTACTGCCAGCAAGACTTAAATCACTTTTTGACAATCCAATATAGATAAGTTTAGTACCCTCTATAGGTTTAATCACCGGTTCAACACATTTACGAATATTATCAACTTCACCAGCAGCGCTAATAATAACAGTTCCAGGTGAATAAACAATGTCCCCGTTTGGATATTTCTGTGTCATCGAAAGCGAATCTTTTCCTGTTGGGACATTAATGCCCAGATCAATACAGAAATCACTAACAGCATTCACCGCTTTGTATAATCTCGCATCTTCTCCTTTATTTTTACATGGCCACATCCAATTAGCGCTTAATGAAATCCCTTTCAAGCCATAAGTTAAAGGTGCCCAAATTATATTTGTTAAGGCCTCAGTTACAGAAAGTATTGATCCTGCTTCAGGATTTACTAATCCTAATATCGGAGCATGCCCAATGGCAGTTGCTATACCTTTTACACCTTTGTAGTCAATAGCCATTATTCCAACATTGTTTAAAGGCAATTGTAAAGGTCCGGCTGTTTGCTGTTTTGCCACTTTCCCGGTAACCGATCGGTCGACTTTATTTGTTAGCCAGTCTTTACATGCCACACCTTCCAGTTGTAATACCATTTCGATATAGTCCTTTACCTTATTGTTATCATAATCAACTTCTTTATAATTTATTTCCAACGTTAGGTCATTCAAGATAGTTTTTGGGGGATTGCCAAATAAATACTCTAATTTGATATCGATAGGTTTTTCTCCCTTTCCATTTTCAAATTTAAATCGCATGTCACCGGTTATTTCCCCAACATCATAAAAAGGGGCTCTTTCTCTTTCTGAAATATTCTTAATCAGGTCAATATCATTCTTATGCATAACAAGTCCCATTCTTTCCTGCGATTCATTTCCAACTATTTCTTTTGCAGATAACGTAGGATCCCCAACCGGTAATTTATCCATATTTATTGTACCACCAGTTTCTTCAACCAGTTCAGATAAACAATTTAAATGGCCACCAGCGCCATGGTCATGAATGGAAACAATTTTATTTTCATCCAGTTCAGCCATAGCCCTAATCGCATTATAAACACGCTTTTGCATTTCAGGATTTGAACGCTGAACTGCATTTAATTCAAGCGAACTTTCAAATTCTCCGGTAGCCACAGATGATACAGCCCCTCCGCCCATTCCAATTCGATAGTTATCCCCTCCCATTACAACAACCCTATCTCCTACTTGTGGTTTATTTTTTATTGCATCTTGTTTTTTAGCAAAACCAACACCTCCCGCTAACATAATTACTTTATCAAATCCAAATTTTTTATTATTTTCTTCATGCTCAAATGTGAGTAAACTTCCACAAATTAAAGGTTGGCCAAATTTATTGCCAAAATCACTTGCTCCATTTGATGCCTTAATAAGAATTTGTTCTGGCGTTTGATAAAGCCATTTTCTCTCTTTTACACCATCTACCCATGATCGAACCTCATCTAAACGTGGGTAAGAAGTAATGTATACAGCAGTTCCGGCAAGTGGAATTGCTCCTTTCCCTCCTCCTATCCTATCCCTAATCTCACCACCTGAACCAGTTGCAGCTCCATTAAAAGGTTCAACAGTTGTTGGAAAATTATGCGTTTCTGCTTTAAGAGACAAAACTGTGCTTATATCCTTAACCTCAAATTCATCAGGCTTATCTTGAGTTGATGGAGCAAACTGTTCAACATCCGGACCTTCGAAAAAAGCTACATTATCTTTATAGGCTGAAACAACTTTATTTAGATTTTCCTTCGTTGTTTTTTTTATTAATTGAAATAATGAATCAGTTTGTTCTTTTCCATCAATTATAAATGTACCATTAAATATTTTATGCCTGCAATGCTCAGAATTTACTTGTGAAAAACCAAAAACTTCACTATCTGTAAGCTTTCGGTCACGTATTTTGCTCACATTATTTAAATAATCAACTTCTTCACTACTTAAAGCCAAACCTTCTTTAATATTATATGCAGCAATATCGTCAATTTCAATAACCGGATCAGGTTTTTTATTTATTGTAAAAAGCTGCTGATTAAGATTTGAATATTTTGCCTGGAGCATAGGATCAAAACTTTCATTATCTTTCTCTATTTTTTTATATTCTTCAATTCTCAATATCCCGGACAATCCCATATTTTGAGCAATCTCAACTGCATTTGTACTCCAGGGGGTTATCATTTCTTTTCTAGGTCCAATAAATGAACCTTGAATTATTTCATTATTAATTAGTTTAGAGTCGGAAAAAAGCCATTCAAGTCTGCTTAATTCTTCACTTGAGAAAGTTAATGTTGTCTCAACTGCAACGAAATTAATATTGTTTTGTGAAAAGAATAAAACCATTTTAAAAGGATTTGAATAGTAAGATTTTTATCCTGCAAAATTAATCAATTGAAATTATATTATTTTATGATGTTTATATCTATAAAAAATTGTTTATAAAAAACTCTATCAACGCAACTTTCCTAATTGCTTATTCATCTATGAATAAACCAATAATCCAATATTATGAAAACAACAATTATTTATCCATCCATTTTAATTTTTCTTTTTCTAATACATGCTACAATTAGTGCGCAAGAAGAATACAATAATAAAAACGAAATTCTGGATATAAAATTAAAATTGCTCGATTCTAAAATTGAATTATTAGAATCAAATATTGAGTTATGGGAATCTAAACCAGATTATATCACTCAACAATTAAATGAAATTGAGAGAAGAATAAATCTATTAGACTTCAACCCAATATATATAAATTATAAGCTCCATCAACATGATTCGCTTATACAAAAACAAATAACCCAGAATAAAAATGAAAAAATGAAAAAATATATCCCTTTATATGGGGATACAATCATTCTTAAAAAATTTCATACAGCAATATCTTTAAATCCAATTCGAATTGGGGAAGGCAGTATAGCTATTTCTTATGAAAGAATTATTAATGACAAATATTCATTTGATTTAACAAGTATTGCAACTTATGCGACTCAAGAAGGATTTTCTGGATATTACATGAAGAATCAAAGTATGGAATATTATAGCAATGTTTCAAACTCATATATTTCATATCATCCTAAAAATATTTCCGGATATGGTATTATGGGAGAGTTTAGAAACTATATTTTAGCAGATGTATATCCTAAGCATATTGCTCCAAAAGGTTTGTATGTTGGGCCACAAGTAATGTTCAAAAGAGTATGGATAAGTGGAGAAGAAAATATTCCGGTTGAGAGCAATGTACAAAACTCGCCCGATTGGGAAATGAAGGAAGTGACAAAAATTTTAAATATATACTCAGGGGGTGTAATTATCGGTGCTAAATTTAGTTTAATTAAGGTACTAGCAGTTGATTTACACATTGGTGGAATAATTAGATTATCGCAATATAACGGTGATAATAAATTTACGAAGTATAAAAAAATGAGTAATATTGATTATAGTGGAGTAATGCCAACGATGGGAATTAAGCTCGGTATTCTTAAGTAAATCAATATAGAAAACTGATAAAATAAAATAAAAGCTTGTAGTTTTTTAGGCTGTCAAATTAGGGCAGCTTTTTATTTTATATTAAATTAAAAATATACTTATTATTCTCTATTTTTATAATTTTACTATATATTATTCACTTATATAATTATATAATGGAAAAAAGTCTATCAGATCGTCAAATAAATGCAATTAAGAAATTTCAAAAAAATGAAATTACTGAGTTTCATATTTATAGCCGTTTAGCCAAAGTAATTAAAGATAAAAATAATGCTGATATTTTACAACGAATTGGTAATGAAGAAAAGGCACATTATGAAACATTAAAAATATATACCAATACAGAAGTAAAACCAAACAAATTAGCTATAAAATGGTATTATTTTCTTGCCAGGATTTTTGGGATAACATTCGGAATAAAATTAATGGAACATGGAGAAGATAACGCTCAAAAAAGTTACAAGGAATATATAGAAGACATTCCAGAAGTAGAAAGAATTATTAAGGAAGAAAATGCGCATGAACAGCAACTTATCGGATTAATTGATGAAGAAAGACTTAAATATGCAGGATCTATTGTTCTTGGACTAAATGATGCATTAGTTGAACTTACAGGCGCTTTAGCCGGATTATCGCTAGCACTTCAAAATACAAAACTAATTGCAATGGCCGGACTAATAACAGGCATAGCTGCTTCTTTTTCAATGGCAGCTTCTGAATACCTTTCTCAAAAGGCTGACGATACAAGTGAAAATGCCCTGAAATCAGCGACATATACGGGTTTTGCTTATATAATTACTGTTGGTTTGCTAATTTTACCTTATCTATTAATTCCTAATTATTTGGTATGTTTAGGGTTAACCCTTTCAATAGCTATCTTGATTATATTTTTATTTAACTATTATATATCCGTTGCAAAAGATTTAAATTTTAAACAACGTTTTGCCGAAATGGCTATTATCAGTTTAAGCGTTTCAGCCCTGTCGTTTGGAATTGGTTTTATAGTAAAGCGTGCTTTGGGCGTGGATGTTTAGAATATTATTTTTTATGTTAAGGAAGAAAAGATTAATTTGAAAATTGAAAACAAAAAGATGAGAAAAAGATATTTGCTACTATTATTCAACTTCTTTGGTATTGTTGCTTTTTCTCAAAATCAACTCCCTCAAATTCAATATATCCATCCAAAAAAAAATAGTATAAATGTAAATCCTAAAACATCAATAATTTTAGGATTTGATAGAGCATTAACTGAAAATCAAATTTCATCTCTAGATATCAATCTTTCTACAAAAAATAAAAAAAACTATGTTTTTAAAATAGTACCTGCAGAAAAAAATAAAACGATAATCATTAAACATGCTGATGATTTCCTTCCGGGAGAAACAATTATAGTTGCATTTCAGTCAACTGAATTAACATTTGGATTTGATAGCATATCTTTTACTGTAACAAAAAATACTTGGAATGAGGAATTACGAGAACTAATTTATAATGAAGATCATCCCAAACTAAAGTCAGCTGAAATAAAATCAACTGTTGCCCAAAATAATGAGCCAATAGTAATTAATGGTGTTGCTGTTCCGTCTGATTTTCCACAATTTAAACAAACCATTGAAGGAGAGACCGCCCCAGGATACCTTTTTTTAAGTAATTGGACAGGAACACCTTATATTATGATTTTTAAAAATGATGGCACACCATATTTTTATCAAAAGGTTGAAGCTCTTTCAATCGATTTTAAATTACAACCTATTGGAGTGCTTACCAGAAATGTACGAAATGAATTTTTCGCTTATGTTTCAATGGATCAAAATTACAATATAATTGATACATTCAGGTGTCAGAATGGTTACGAAACGGATGAACATGATATTCAGTTATTAGGAAATGGTCATGCCTTGCTTATTGGATTGGAGTCTAGAATAATTGATATGAGCCAGATAATTGAGGGAGGGCAAACAAGTGCAACTGTGATTGGAAATCACATACAAGAAATTGATGAAAATGATAATGTTGTATTTGAGTTTAATTGCTGGGGAAATTTTAATATTTCGAACGCAGTTGAAGTAAACCTAACAGGTTATGTAATTGATTATGTTCATATGAATTCTATTGCAGTTGATTATGATAGTAATATTCTTGTTTCGAGCAGGCATTTAAGTGAATGCACTAAAATCAGCCGGAAAACAGGTGAAATTATGTGGAGACTTGGGGGTAAAAATAATCAATTTGAGTTTGTTGGTGAAGATGTGATGATTGATTACCAGCATGATATCAGACCTGTACCGGGGAAACCCGGAAACTATACATTATTAGATAATGGGAACAATAGAGGTTATACAAGGGTTGTTGAATATAAAATTGACACCATTGAAATGACGGCAACAAAAATTTGGGAATATCGACCAAATCCTGACAAACTTGTTACTTCTATGGGAAATGCTCAACGATTATCAAATGGAAACACGCTAATAAACTGGTCAAATGCTAATTTACCAAAAGCAACGGAAGTCACTATGGATGGAGAAATAGTTTATGAAGGAAATTTTATTGGCAATTCTGCTTGTTACAGAACTTTTCGGTTTGAATGGAATGGAATTATAAAACAACCTTACTTAATAATTGAGCCATTAGCTGAAAAGATAAGGTTAATTTTTAATAAGTTTGGTGATAAAAACGTTGTAGAATATAGAATTTATGGTGGAACCTTGCCATCTTCAGATGAATTGATATCTTCTACAAATAATACATGGATCGATTTGGAAGGCTTCGAAAATAAAAGAACCTATTATTTTAGAGTTACAGCGGTTGATGATCAAGGCAATGAAAGTGATTTTTCAAATCAGGATAGTAT
>CAZBZX010000194.1:0-8080 GCA_964496465.1 uncultured Bacteroidales bacterium | reverse complement strand
ATTTGCCAATAAAATATTGGTAATGTCTATCAATTTCATTTGAAAGCTCCTCTTTTTTAATTTTCAATTTATCTATTTCATGTTTTGATTGTTTTAATTGGCAAGCATTTTTTAATGTAATTATTAGCTTTTCAGCATTCCAGGGTTTTGTAATAAAATCGAAAGCACCTTCTTTTATTGAATTTACAGCTAATTCAATGTCGCCATATGCTGTAATTAGAATAACAACAGCTAATGGATCAATTTTAAGAATTTCACGAAGCCAAAATATTCCTTCATTACCGGTAGTTCTGCCAGAAGCAAAATTCATATCAAGCAAAATAAGGTCAAAATTAGAAGTTTTTAATTTATTCGGAATTAGATTTGGATTAGAAAGGGTTTCAATTTGATTAAAATCGTTTTTTAACAATATTTTTAACGAATCAAGTATTTGCTTATTATCGTCTATAATTAATATGTTTCCTTTTTTCATTTTTGGATATATATAAACCTCACAGGTTTTTAAAACCTGTGAGGTCTATATTTATAAACAAACTTACGAAAACCGTTCAATAATTAAACAAGCATTGTTCAGAAATTGAACAAAATCTCATAAATTTTAAAAATCGAAATAATTAAAATGTTGATAATTAATCATTTAATATTTATGGAACGTATATTGGTAATGATAATTAGATTTGATAATAAATTAAAAAATTAAACATGATTAAAACTATTGCACTTTCGAAAATATTCAGAACTGATGAAGTTGAAACTACTGCCCTGAATTCTGTTAACTTTGAAGTTAACAAAGGCGAATTTTTAGCCATAATGGGCCCATCAGGATGTGGTAAGTCTACCTTGCTTAATATTCTTGGCTTACTTGATAATCCAAGTAAAGGGGAATACTATTTTAACGATATTGAAATATCGAAATTTAAAGAACATCAACGTACTGATTTACGCAAAGGAAATATTGGATTTGTTTTCCAAAGTTTTAATTTAATTGATGAGTTAAATGTGTACGAAAATGTAGAATTACCTTTATTGTATTTAAAAATGAAAGCTTCTGAAAGAAAAAAAAGAATAAATCAGGAATTAGAACGAATGCAAATTTCACATCGTAGAAAGCATTTTCCGCAGCAACTTTCTGGCGGACAGCAACAACGGGTTGCTGTAGCAAGAGCAGTTGTGGCAAATCCTAAATTAATTTTAGCTGATGAACCCACCGGAAACCTTGATTCAGCTAATGGTGATGAAGTAATGAAATTGCTGGAAGATTTAAATAACGAGGGTACCACAATAGTTATGGTTACGCACTCACCAAGTTATGCTGACAGGGCTCATCGCATTGTACAATTATTCGATGGTCATATTGTAACTGAAAATATCAGGAAGAAAATTTAATAGAAAAGTTTTTAATATTGCTTCATATACTCATTAATAAATGATAAAAAATTATCTAAAAATTGCTATCCGTAATTTGATAAGAAATAAGCTGTTTTCTTTAATTAATATTTTTGGATTAGTGATTGGAATTGCTTGTACGTTGATCATTTTGTTATGGATTAATTATGAATATAGTTATGATGGATTCCATGATAAAAAGTCGAATATATACAGGGTTTCATTTAAATGGAGTAATAATCAAATAGGCGCCAGATCTCCCGGACAACTATGCGAAGTTATGAAAGAAGAAGTGGATGAAATAGTGCATTCTACACGAATGTTCGAACGTCCAAAAATGGCCTTTAAATACAATCCTGATAGCAGTAAAGGGAATATAAAAGAATTTTATGAAGAAAATTTTTACCTGGTTGATCCTGATTTTCTGGAAGTGTTTTCTTTTCCCGTTATTATGGGCAACCCTAAAACAGCTTTAAAAGAAGGGCTGGTGATTACAGAAGAAATTGCTCATAAATATTTTGGTGATGAAAATCCAATTGGAAAAGTGTTTAACGTAAATAACTGGTACACCGAGCGCGTATCTGCTGTTGTGAAGAATTTACCTAAGAATTCAAGTATTCATTTTGACATAGTTAGCAACATTCAGGGATTAAGACAATTTTGGCCCGGTGGATTTACCTGGGGTAATTTTGTTCATACTACTTATATTGAAATTTCTGAGAATGCAGATTTAAAATCAGTTGCCAACAAGATATATAATTTATATCAAAAATATAGTCCATATGAAGAGTTGAAATCAGAAATACGATCAGTCGAATTGCAAAACATCAAAAACATTCATTTAGATAACAGCACTTATAATGTTAATATCAGAACAGGGAATAAAAAATTCATTTCCATTTTTTTATTGGTAGCCATCTTTATTTTAATCATCGCCTGTGTGAATTATATAAATTTAACTACTTCTATTTATTCAAAAAGAATTAAAGAAGTAGGTATACGTAAAACACATGGAGCAAAATCAAATCAAATATTTGCACAATATATTGGAGAATCAATACTTATGGCACTTTTAGCCACATTTTTTGCTATGATTCTACTCGAATCCGTGTTAACTCCAATTAATAACTATTTAAACGCAGACTTGATTTTTAAGTATGATAATCTGAAATGGATGTTGTATTTAATAGCAATGATTGTTGTAACTGGCATAATTGCAGGGATTTTTCCTGTTTTATATATATCCAAGCAGAAACCTATTGATATATTTCATTCAAATGAAAAGAGTAATAGGGAAATATTTACCTTCAGAAGTTTATTGGTTGTATTGCAGTTTGTTATTTCAATAACTTTAATTATTTCAACATTAATAATTAATTCCCAGTTAGATTATATAAAAAGTAAAGATATTGGATTTACCACCAATAATATTTTATGTGTCCCATTAAAAGATAATTTTTGTACGAAATATCAACTAGTAAAAAATGAAATGTCACAGTTATCATTTGTTGAGGGCGTCTCAATGAAATCGAGCTTGCCAACATTTCGATTAAACGGAACAGAATTGGAATGGAAAAATGGAACAGGAATAAATAAGTTAAATGTAGAAATAACATCAGTAGATTATGATTTTCTAGAAACGATTCAATTAGAACTGGTGAAAGGAAGAAATTTTTCAAAAGAATTCATTACCGATATTGAAGAAGCTTTTATTATTAATGAACGGACGACTGAATTTATGAACCTTGAGAATCCAGTTGGAACTGAAGTTGTCGTTTGGGGTAAAAAAGGTAGAATTATCGGGGTATTTAAAGATGCGAACTTCCAATCGCTTCGAAATACCATTCATCCAGTTGTGTTGCGCATAGCCAGTAATTTTACAGAAGGCAACGATGAATTAAACCTTTTTGGTTTCATGTTGATAAGATTTCAGAATGAAAATATTTCAGAGGTGTTAAAAGAAACAAAAAAAATATGGAAAGAATTTAATCCTGATTATCCATTTGAGTATTTATTTCTGGATGAAACCTATGATAATTTGTATAAAAAAGATGAACAAAACGGACAGATTTTATCGTGGTTTACACTTTTAGCCATTATAATTTCTTGTTTGGGATTGTTTGGATTGGTTACATTCACTACCCAGGCAAGAACAAAAGAAATTGGAATTAGGAAAGCTAATGGGGCAAAAACAAGTCAAATTATTATGATGCTATCAAAGGATGTTACATGGTGGATAATACTTGCATTTTTGATTTCCTGTCCAATAGCTTTTTACTTTATGATTAATTGGTTACAAAATTTTGCATATCGTACCAATATTAGTCTATGGATATTTTTCTTCGCAGGAATTATTGCACTAATTATGGCATTGTTAACAGTAAGCTGGCAAAGTTACAGGACTGCCAGCAGAAATCCAATTGAGGCTTTACGCTATGAATGATATTGTAACATTCAAATATTATAAATATGTTTAAATACAATTTGAAATTAATATTCAGGAATCTATTAAGATTCAAACTTTATTCTGGGATAAATATACTTGGATTATCAGTAGGTATTGCATGTGTTATATTGATATTTCTCTGGGTCCAAAATGAATTAAGTTTTGATAGTTTTCATAAGAATTATGAAAATATTTACCGTATAGTCCAAACTCAATATTATACCGGAGATGAAAAATTTGAAGTAGATGTGACCCAACTGGGGATGGCGCCATATGTAAAGGAAAATATAACAGGAGTTATACGTTCAACAAGATTTACTGGTTGGGGAATGGATTTTTTAATCCGATATCAGGATAAAAAGTTTACTGAGAATATTCATATGGCCGATTCTGACTTTTTTGAAATATTTTCATTTTCATTGATTAAAGGAGATAAAAAAAGTGTATTTAAAGAACCATTTTCAATTGTATTAACAGAAGAAATGGCAGAAAAATTTTTTGGTTCGGATGATCCAATAAACAAAACTCTTCTACTCAATAATAAATATGAATTTACAGTAACAGGTATTATTTCTAAGCCTCCAAAAAACTCGCATATTCAGTTTAATTTTCTTATTCCAGCTACATTTTACAAAGAATTAGGTCGCGATTTAAATGACTTTGGAAGTAATTTTTTATATACCTATGTTCAACTAAACGAAAATGTAGATATAAATGATGTTGGAAATATTATTACAAACTATTTATGTAAAGATGAAGAAAAGGAGGCAGGTAGATGTACTGACTATTATTTACAAGCATTAAAAAGAATATACCTTTACCCGGTGTGGGGAGGTGGGCCCATGAAAACAATACGGATATTCAGTTTAATAGCTATTTTAATATTGATTATTGCATGTATTAATTTTGTAAATTTATCAATAGCCCTTGCCTCCAGACGTTTTAAAGAAACAGGATTGAAAAAAATGGTAGGGGCACAGAAGAATCAATTGATTGTTCAGTATTATTTTGAGGTTTTTATATTAGTTGTAATAGCTTTATTTTTAGCCCTAATTCTAGTTGAGACTCTATTGCCTGCATTTAATGAATTAACCGGAAAAGAAATTAATTTACAGTTATTCAGAAACCAGGAATTATTTTTTGGAATAATTGGTGTTATTATTGTAACAGTCTTTTTTGCTGGCACTTATCCTGCTATATTTATTTCAAGCCCCTCACCTGTAAGGGTAATTAAAGGGGATATCTTTTTTGGAAACAAAAGGTCAGTATTTAAGCAATCGTTAATTATACTTCAGTTTTGTATTTCTATCATTTTAATTATTAATACCATCTTAATTAACAGACAATTAGTATTTATGCAAAACAGGGAACTAGGAATTAACAAAGAAAATATTTTATGCATTCCTTTCAGAGGTGAATTAAGAAATAACTACCAGGTTTTCAAAAATGAATTACTTAAACATAAAGATATATTGAGTGTTACTTTTTCGTCGCATAAACCGATGGCAACTTATTCAAATAGTGGTGGATGGAATTGGCCAGGAAAATTACCTGATGTTGACCCGTTGGTAACAAATTCATCCGTTGATTTTGATTATGCTGCAACATTTGGACTTCAGATTAAAGAAGGAGAGTTTTTTCCAAAGAAAAGTTTTGTAGATTCAAATAGTATGGTTATTAATGAGACTTTTGCAAAAATAACGGGAATTGAACCTGTAATTGGCGAAACTTTTACGGTTTGGAATTATACATTTAAAGTTGCCGGAGTTGTTGAAGACTATAATTTCAAACCTGTATATTCTAAAATTGAACCAATTGCACTTTTTATAGATTCGCGGTGGTATGAATATACTTTTATTAAAATGAAAACAACCGAGATAAATAAAACTATTAAGCAAATTGAAGAAATACATTCCAATTTTAATTCTGCTTATCCATTTGAATATCATTTTTTAGATGAGGATTATAATAAATTATATTGGGGAGAAAAACAGAGAAGGAAGATATTTAACTATTTTGCGTTTTTATCCATTTTCATATCATGCTTAGGGTTATTTGGTTTATCTTCCTTTATTTTAAATCAGAGGACAAAAGAAATAGGTATTCGTAAGGCAACCGGTGCTAAAACAGCTGAAATTATTGTTATGCTTTCAAAAGAATTTACTTCATGGGTTGTAATTTCATTTATTATAGCTTGCCCTGTTGCTTATTATTTCATGAATAAATGGTTGCAAAATTTTGCCTATCGTACTAATATTAGTATATGGGTATTTATTATAGCCGGAATATTGTCACTAATTATTGCATTACTAACAATTAGCTGGCAAAGTTGGAGAGTAGCAAATAAAAATCCAGTTGAGGCATTAAGGTATGAATAAATAAATATGAACTAAAATTATAATCGTATTTATGGGAGTTCTAATGTTTGATAATAATTTTCTTTGCAAATATTTCATTACCTGCTTTAATATTTATTAAATACAATCCTTTTTCTAATTCGGAAATATCCAAAGTATTTACCTTGTTGTTCAAATTCAAATTAAATACAAGTATTTGCTTTCCTAAAATATTAGTAATACTAATATTGGCACTTTTTTTAATTTGTTTATTTATCAAAATATAAATGAATTGATCAGCAGGATTAGGATATATTATTAAGTTGTGCTCAAGAAAAGTAAAATTTATATTTGTTGGATTATTTTCAATTGTGTCAGTTTCCTTTTCTATTTTAATAAAATCATCAGGTAGTAATGCTGCATGTGTGATTTTTATAGTCTTAATCAGTCCACAATACCAGTTTTGTTCATTCATTCTGGCACCAATTGAAGTTTGTCCAACAGTTTTAACAATTAAATTTGAATATCCGACCCTATCACTTAGCTCTTCTTCCCCATTTACATAAGTAGTAAATTTGTTGTTTGAATATGTTATGGCTGCATGCATCCAATCATTTGTTGGATGAGTTTTAGCATCATCAATTAGGGTTAAATCATCCATATCGGTTTTCATAAAGCCATCCAAATACCATTCATCGTTATTATTTACCCGAATTTCCATCATTACTCTTTCATTACTGGCTTCTCCAATATGAATAAACCTGGGTTCGTTTTGTATGTTAATTCCGGCATCTGGCTTAAATATTACTTCAACCGTAAATGCTTTAGCATCACCTAAAGGATTATTATCGACTAAAAGCATATCGCCATTACCATTAAATTTCACGGCGTCACCAATATCTGTGGATACTACTTCCGGATTTCCAAGAACAGTTAAGGAGTGTCCTCCAATACTATCTAATGAATTTAATTCCCAAATTTCATAATATAAAGTATCTGAGGCTACTACTTTATTATTTATTGATAAAAAAGCAAAATAAAGAGTAAATATTACTTTTATTATAAATCCTCGATTAATCATAGGAACATTATTATTTAATCACAACTATTAAAATTAGTGAACAATCAACTTCAAATTATTAGTATAATTACCTGCTTTTATCGAACAGACATAAAAACCAGGAATTATTCGGATTCCATTTTGATCATTTACATTCCATGTAACAGTATGAATTCCTGCAGATAAATAGTCATTGATAAGATTTATAACTAATTTTCCATTTAAATCATATATATCAATTGATGTTCTTGAAGTATAAGGTATCTGAAATTCTATAGTTGTAAAATCCTTTATAGGATTTGGATAACTTTTAAATGAATATGAATGAGATGTATTTTTAGATATGATCTCTACTTCATCATCATTATTATACAGTGTATCAATACTTGTATTGAATTTTAAACCTGCTACCCTGTTTCCGGCATAATATGAATTACTTTCAACTTCACAAATATTTAGAGCAAAACTATAATCGTTTAACTCATTATACGTTTTTACTAATAGTGTATTTTTACCTTTTTTAATGTTAATTTTTTCTTTATTCGATACAATATCAGCATCTCCATATACATTAATTCCTGAAAAAGAATACATATTTTCACCATTTAGGTAAACAATAATATCTTCATCATTACCTATCCAAAGTTCAGTCTCCTGTTCTTGCGGAGCATAAAAATAAGTAAAGGCATATGAAATAATATTTGTTTGCTCATTATAATAGCTTAGTAAATCAATTCTGTCATCGAAAAAGTAAACAGGTTCCGACCAGCCATCTTCACCTGCTTCAGGAATAAAAGTAGCTTCATTGGAAATAAATTCTTCATTAATATCATCTCCTTGATAGGCCTGTGA
>CAZBZX010000193.1:0-8083 GCA_964496465.1 uncultured Bacteroidales bacterium | reverse complement strand
ATGTAAATTGCACCATATCTTCATCTTTATCAAAGTACTTTATATAACCTATGAGTGTGTTAAATTGTAGTTTATTATTAATAAATGTATGCTGGTATTGCGTATTAATGGTTAATCGTTCGCTAAAAATATCATCATAAAAAAAACGAGCTTGATTACTAAAATTGTCTGGGCCATAATTATACCTGACAGTTGTTTTAAAATCATACATATCCAACTTTAAACTGCCGAAAAATACCGACCAGTTTTCTTTATTTTCTATTAAAGAATTATAATTTTGATTTATTTGGGTAACTCCAGACTCTGCCCCAAATTTTGCTTTAATGTTTTTTGTAAAATCTACAGAATATTCACCTGTTAATAGATAAGAATTTGAGCCAAAGGGACTACTGCTTCTTGTTTTTTCCATGTATCCTTGTTCAATTGTAAAACCTGCTTTAAAAGAGCTTTGCTTTATGTTGTTGTAATAAAAATTAATTTTATTAAGCTTTCGCTCACCTGGTAAATTTTGGGCGCTGTTGTTGTACTGTATAATAGGGTTATAAGCATATTGATTAAACAGTATGTTAAATTTATTTGATTTATTTAATTTATATATTAATTTACTTTGAGAATTATATCCATTACTTAGCCTATTTCTAAAATATTTTGATGCCATATTGCTATTTGTTGATACCGATAGAGACTTATAATTTAGTTTATATTTTACAATACCTCCAATACCGTAGTTAATATCTTTTGAAAAGGAGTTTTCAGAATAATTTATACCAAACCAGGTATTTAAACTGTGATTTTTTGAAAAGATAAAGTCTGTGCCAAAAACTGGTGCCAGGGTAAAAATCTGTAAATCGTTTTCTTTAATAGAAATCAATCCTAACCTAATATTTAATGAATCTCTGATAGAATAAGTATGAAGATACGAAATATGATAAGCGTTTTTTCTTTTTAATTGTCCGGCTGTAATTGTTGAATTATGGTTTTCAAACTGTTTTGATACACCTGCATTTATTGCCTGCATTTTAAATGGCCCCAATTCGCTACCCTGTTCAATAAATATTCTAGAACTTGGTGTAAGATGTGCGATATTAATTCTTTGCTGCTGAAACCAGGAAATATTGCTGTTTTTATAATTATTATTATGTATCAAATTTATTCTAAAAGTGATTTGTTTATCATCTTTATAATTAATTTTACCACTTGAATTTAAAAGTGAAGATGGGTTACTTGAACCTAAACTTCGTTCACCTATTTCAAGGTCTATTTTATTTAAGTCTCTTCTATTATAAAAATTATCATAATTACTATATAAAAAGGAAAACTTTGTATTTTGTGTTTTTGTATTTCCTTCCTTATCTTGAACATATAGATTGAAAAAACCATACTTGTTTCTGTTTAAATTATTGTTTGTTTCAACTTTGTATTCAATAGTTGTATCCGAAAAAGGTCTTAATTTCACCAACGTATCTTTTTTTGAGATCTTAGTATCCATAAAAGATGAAATTCTATAATTGGTACTAAATGTTTGTTCTGTATTTCCTGAATTAATAATTTTAAAAGGTAAAATATGTGTTGTTTTTTGTTCTCCTTTTAATGGTATTTCTTGTATTTCTGAAATTAAATCCCAGCTTTTTACAGGATTTATTTTTACAGTAAAGCTATCCTTCTTATATAATGTATTACCATGTTCGTTTAAAAGAAATAATTTTATGGTATATAAACTATCAGCAATCCCGGTTAATTCATGTGAAAATCTAATTGGGATAAATGTTTTTTTATTGGCAGAAATAGATATTAAAAACTCTTGTGATGGAATATTTATAATTTTCCAACCTTCAGGAATTGCAAATTTTATAAGTACATTTATGCTACTATCAGAATTATTAAAAATTTTTAAAACATTTAAAAAAGGTTTATCAGATATAACAGAATCTATTACGTGCTTTGCGAGTTCAAATTGGATTATTTCTTTTTTATTTATAGAAGATATTAAATAAGGCACTTGGTAATCTTTATTACTAGCTTGTAGAGGACTTGCAATAAATTGGTAAGCAGATAGAAGAATTAGCAATAGAAAAAGTTTCAGCATTGAAAATTTATCTTATTATAGGGATTTAAATGCAAGGTTGTAAGTATTTAATAAATAAAATAAATAAAAAAAGTATTTGGAAATATTTCCAAATACTTTTTATACGTAGGATTCATTTTTTATAACTCAACTAAAGAGAACATAAATGTTGCTGTGTATGTACCTGCATCTATTCCTTCAAAGGAAGCGCCATTAGTATAAAATACTACATCCAGCGGATTTGATCCGGCTGAGAATGTAAAAAGCCAGACAGGAAGACCAACTGCTATATTCATTATAGGTAAATCAACTATACCGTCAATTATAATATTAATGTTTTCATCTAGAAATTCATTAAGAGAAGATGCCTCAACGAACAGCTGTGCATCTGTAGAGCAAAAAGCAGTTCCTTGTATAGGATCAGATCCAACTTGCTCAAGGCCGCTCCATTGATTAGGAGTTTGAATGTTTAAAGTCGCAGTACCACTAATTTCAACTGAAGAACCATCAATTAAGTTCACCTCAAGAGTTACTTCCTGGGCACATAAAAGCCCAACTATCATCATCATGATGAACGAGAATAATACTTTTTTCATATATTAATTGTTTTTTTTAATAATCTACTATTGAAAACATAAAAGTGGTTAGATATTGACCCGGAGGAACTCCATTAAAATCCATATCAACAAAAGTTTGAAATAGTACTTCAATTGGAGTTGATCCAGTAGAAATTGGCATAAATGGTACAGGAATTCCTATAAGGTCTATTAATAACGCTTCATTACCATTTATATTTAATATAATACCATCATCCAATTGAGGACCTAATCCCAAAGACATTTCAACATAAAGATCTCCACCTTCTGAACTAAATGCAGTGCCATTAATAATATTTGAGTAAACAGTCTCCATACCTGCCCATTGCTCCGGAGTTTGAATGTTTAAAGTCGCAGTACCGCTAATTTCTACAGATGAACCATCTATTAAGTTAACTTCTAAGGTAACTTCCTGGGCACATAAAATCCCAACTGTCATCATTAAGATGAACGAGAATAATACTTTTGTCATTTTTTTAAGATTTAGGGTTAATAATTTATTACTTCGTATATCTAATTTGGAATAAAAATCAATAATTTTTAGAGTTCCATTAAAGAAAACATGAAAGTAGCTACATGTGTTCCAGGATCAATTCCCTCCAAACTCATGCCATTTGTACTAAAATAAACATTAAAAGGAGAGACTCCTTGTTCACAGGTCATAATGCCAGTGGAGCCTAATATTATTTCTATAAAGGGGAAGGTTAATCCTCCCTCGACAGAAAATTCGAGTCCCATCATTAAAAAAAGATCTTCAAACATTTCGGTACATTCTACCATTAGTTCGCTATTAGAAGAACAAAATGCTGTTCCTGCAATAAGGTTTGAGCTTACTAGTTCTGTGCCGTTCCATTGATCTGGGGTTTGAACATTTAAACTAGCTACTCCACTAATATCAACATAAGAACCTTCTTGTAGATTTACTTCTAAAGTTACTTCCTGCGCACATAAAAGCCCAACTGTCATCATTAAGATGAACGAGAATAATACTTTTTTCATTTATTTCGGAATTTGGGTTAATAATTTTAAATTTCGTCTTAAATTGCGAGCTAAAATATGAATTAATCTTTAAAAACAAAATTTATTCAATATTTTTCGACTGAAGCTTTATTAATTATGCTCTATGAATCAATTGTTTAAGAAATTTAAATTTAATAATATATGAAAATATTTAATTGTATTGTATTTTTATTCATAATTACATATCAATGTATGGCGCAGGGGGGAATTAGGACTTCTCCAACAAAATTTGAGTTTATTTTAGATGAAGGAGAGGTAATAACTAAATCAATTTCAGTTACTAATACGTCGAACAATAAAACCACTTTTAATGTTAAAATTGAAGATTATAGTATTGATAGTTTTGGGCAGGCTAAATTTTTTAAAGACACTATCACAAGCTATTCTTGTGCTCCATGGTTGAAAGTAATCCCCGAGGTTTTTGATTTAAATCCTAACCAGTCTATGGATATATCTTTTCAGTTTTCCATACCGGAAGGGAATCATTCTACAAAATGGACTAGCATTTTAATTTATACAGTAAAAGAAAAAAATGCCATTGAGCAGGTTGATAAGTCGCTTAAATTAGGTATGGAATTTTCGGTTGGCTCTAGGTTAATTGTAACCCGTCAATCGCCACAAAAAATCAATCATAATGTTGAATTAATTGATTTTAATGAGATTGAAAGCCCAGCTATTGATATAGATAGTAGTAGAATATTTAAAATGAAAGCTAAGAATATTGGTGAAACAATAGCAAATTGTACATTTTCAATATCTTTTGCTAATTTAGAAACAGCAGATGAATTAACTATTGATCCTATTGAATTTAAACTTTACCCGGAAGGGGTGATAGTAAAGGAAATACAATTACCTTCAAATCTTTCTACAGGACCATATGAAGTTACAGGTATTTTAGATTATAATAATCCGGACAGAATTGATGGTAAAAAATTGAATATTGATATTCAGTAATTATTAATAATAAATAACTCAGCACATACCTATTAATTATGAAAATAGTATTATTAATCTTAATAGTACAATTTTTTGTTTTTGAAAATATTTTTAATCAAGAGTTTGTAATAACGTATTACGATACGAATAAAACAATTTTAAAAGAAAAAACAGAAGCCGCTTTCATTAATGATTCCGTAATTAGGCATGGTAACTCTATTGTTTATTATAATAATCAAAGAACTTGGAAAAAAGGTAATTATTTTGAAGGGGATTACGATGGACTATGGTCAATATATTATCCAACAGGTGAAATAAAACAAGAGATACACTACAGTAAAGGGATTAAAACCGATACGTTTAAAACTTATTTTCTATCAGGTAATATTTATATGATAGGGTTATTTGTTAATGATAAGTTAGAAGGACAAAGATTAATTTATTATAAAAATGGGAAAATTCATGAGATTTCAAATTATGAAAAAGGTGTATTGCAGGGGAATTTTGAATCGTATTATGAAAACGGGAAACTTAGATTAAAATCGAATCTATTAAATGGTAATTATGCTGGAGAATGGATACAATATTTTGAGCAAGGTCACTTGATGGAAAAAGGAAACAAAAAAGAAGGAAAATTTGATGGAATGTATATTGCTTATTATAAAGATTATCCAAATATTATTCGATCAAAATGTAATTATTTAAATGCAGAACTAAATGGCGAATTTATTGGATATCATCTAAATTCAAAAAAATCGATTAAGTACAATTACATCCAAAACAAAATGGATGGATTATATGAAGAATTTCATGAAAATGGGACCCTGAAATCGAAAGGAAATTACAATAATGGGATTAAAGAAGGTGAGTGGGAAAGTTATTATTCAAACGGTGATTTATATATAAAAGGGAAATATAATAACGATAAATATACAGGTGAATGGAAAGTATATTATCAAGGTAATAAACTTAAACAACAAGGAAATTATATCGATGGTAAATCGGAAGGAAAATGGTTAATTTATTATCCAGATGGAGAAATACTACAAGAGGCAAATTATAAAAATGATTTACCTGAAGGTACATGGAAATACTACTATAAAAATGGAAATCTTAAAAAGAAAGAAATATATATCGATGGAGTATTGCATGGAACTACAAAAGAATATTCCGAAGATGGAAAATTGTTGAATAATTAATTTTATTATTTTCTAATTTCTAACTAATTATTCATTAACTTTTCGTTCTTGCTTTC
Source organism: uncultured Bacteroidales bacterium (assembly GCA_964496465.1). Taxonomy (GTDB): domain Bacteria; phylum Bacteroidota; class Bacteroidia; order Bacteroidales; family CAYFUP01; genus CAZBZX01. Next base: position 2,211 of record CAZBZX010000193.1, on the reverse strand, counting down.
AACCTGTCCACATCATGCTTTAAACTAGCAACAGTCCTTATTAATTCGTCTTTTGGAAGAACAGGATCAGGTAATTCAGAGCTGATATAATTCACAAACCTCCATACTTCTCTAATTTCAGGAACAGCTACTTCATAAGGTTCATATAAAGGATTTAATGAATATAAAGTAAGCAAACCTTTTTCTTTAATTTGATTATCAGCAATTTTAAATACAATTCCATCGTCAAGTGTGAAAATTACATATGCATGTCCGCTAATGATGGTGTTCCAATCTTGAACATATTCGCCGGTTACCCACGCTCCATCAGGAATAGGTAACATTGAGTCTCCTTTTAACTGAAAAGTTCTGTATTTTTTACTTTTTGATAAAAAGGGCAATTGAAAGGCCGGGAGGGTCTTTATGAATTCCGGATCGGCAAATCCATTCGCATAACCAGCCTTTGCTTTTTCAGGTACCAGCTCAATGTTTTCTTCGTTATTTTTATTTACCGTAGTAGCCAGCACCCTTATTTTACTGCCTTTAAGAAATATATCACTTCCAGCTTCAAGTTCTCGCAGCTGAAGTTCGCCAATTTGCCGTAAGTCTATTTTAACCATTGTATCAACTGCAATATTGAAATATTTTGATAAGCTTATCAAGATATCAATATTAGGCTCAGCTACATCGTTTTCATACCCATTGTATGTTGGCCTTTTTAGTCCAAGCTTTTCTGCCACATCAACCTGGGTGCGGCCTTTTCGTTTTCTTAATAATTTTAAGTTTGTTCCTAAAAACATAGTTTTAATGTATAATTAATAATGTATAATGAACAATTAATTCGAAATAATAGATGAGAAAAATTTTATTTTTTCTTTTTAAATTCATAAATAATGCTTATATTATTATCGTTACTTTGATAAAAAACTAATCAAAATTAAAATAAATATTTTAAAAATAAAAGTATTCATTCAATTATTTATGTTAACAACAGACAGACATATTGTACATTTTGACCTGGATACTTTTTTTGTATCGGTAGAACGATTGGTAAACAGTAATTTGGTTGAGAAACCTGTTATTATAGGCGGATTATCGGACAGGGGAGTGGTGTCGAGTTGTAGTTATGAGGCCCGGCAGTTTGGTGTTCATTCGGCCATGCCTATGAAGATGGCCCACATGTTATGCAAAGATGCTGTTTTTATCAGGGGCGATCTGGAGCAATACAGTAAATATTCAAATCTGGTTACTGATGTTATTGCGGATAAAGCGCCTGTGTACGAAAAGGCCTCAATTGATGAACATTACATCGATATTACCGGAATGGATCGTTTCTTTGGTTGCCTGAAATGGACCAGAGAGCTACGGCAAAAAATCATTAAAGAAACGGGTTTGCCTATTTCCTTTGGATTGTCTGAAAATAAAACTGTATCGAAAATTGCTACGGGCGAATCAAAACCGAATGGCGAGCTTGAGATTCAGCATAACAAGGTAAAAGATTTTTTGAATCCATTATCCATAAGCAAAATACCAATGGTGGGTCAAAAAACACATCAACTATTACGATCAATGGGTATAGCCACCATAAAAACATTGAGCGAAATACCTGTTGAGTTGATTGAAAGTGCGTTGGGAAAAAATGGTGTTGTTATCTGGAAAAAGGCCAATGGCATTGACTCTACGCCTGTTCAGCCATACTGGGAAAGAAAATCGATAAGCACCGAACATACTTTTGAGAAAGATACGATTGATGTAAATATGCTGAATGATATACTGGTTGGAATGGTGGAGAAGATTACTTATCAATTAAGAAAAAAACAGAAACTGGTGTCGTGTGTAACGGTAAAGATTAAATATTCGAACTTTGATACACACACAATTCAAAAAAGAATTCCTTACACCTCGTTTGATCATGTATTGATCAGTACGGCCAGGGAATTGTTTACTAAATTGTATAACCGCAGAATGTTGATACGCCTTATTGGTGTGCGCTTTAGCCACCTCGTTAGCGGGGTTCAGCAGTTGAATATGTTTGAAGATACACCCGAAATGGTTAACTTGTACCTTACAATGGACAGGATACGAAACCGATTTGGACGTAAAGCAGTCCGAAGAGCGATTGCAGTTTAATATAAAATATAAAATATAAAATGTATAATGTAAAATGGACAATTGATAATGAAGAATGAAGAAGTCTATTAACTACTAACTACTAACTTCTTCTTAATTCAA